>JAHIVT010000047.1 GCA_018816555.1 Pseudomonadota bacterium | reverse complement strand
TGTCGAGATCGCCAGGAGTGATATCCCGGCCACGGATATGATATGTTTGTTCCATGAAAGTGCCCTCCAGTCTATGGAGCGCACCATAACATAACGGAATTCATGTCGCCCGTGAAAAATTCATACCCCGTGATCGGTTACGATAAATTTTTATTGATTTCTTATGCTGCAATCACGAAGAGTTTACCGTTGCCGGTTTACAGTTTACGGGTGGTGGGTTTAAGAATTTCAGAAAGAAAAATCTATATCCGTAAACCGGTAACCGTAAACTTATCGCATATTTCGGACAGTAAACCTTTAACCCAAACTGGCTGAAAATGAGTGGTAATCACAAATTTCTTCGGTCAGTCCCGGCAGAAGACCCACTCCGTTTCCGAGGAGAGGCTGCTGCGGAACTGATAACCGTTTTGCGTAAAGGACTGCAGGTCGTCTAAGGCGGTGATGCGGTTTCTGATGACAAAGTCAGTCATCAGGCCCCGGGCCCTTTTGGCGTGGATGCCGATGACCTGATACCTGTTGTTTTTGTTTTCCTTGAATGAAATGGTCAGAAGCCGGGCCTGCAAGGTCCGGGGTTTGATGGCCTTGAAATACTCCTGGGAGGCCAGGTTGACCAGTACCGGCTCCGCCTCGTCCTGCAGGTCCTCATTGAGTTCGTCGGTAATAATGGTACCCCAGAAATCATAAAGATCCTTGCCTCTTGAATTTGCCAGCCTGGTTCCCATTTCCAGCCGGTATGGCTGGATGAGGTCAAGGGGCTTTAACACCCCGTAGAGGCCGGAGAGGATGCGCAGATGCTGCTGGGCAAAGGAGAAATCCTCGTCACCGTAATGGTCCGCGTCAATGCCGCTGTAGACATCGCCCCGGAAGGCCAGCAGGGCCTGTCTGGCATTGCTGAGCTCAAAAGGCGGGTGAAAATCCTCATAGCGCTGCCGGTTGAGTTCGGACAGTTTGGGGCTGATCTTCATCAGGCGACCCAGCTCTGCGGCGCTCAGTTGCCTGAGCAGGTCGATGAGCAGCCGGCTCTGCTTAAGCAGCACGGGCACAGTGCAGTGGGGATAGTTTCTGACATTGAAATCCTGGGTCTTGGCAGGAGAAATGATCAGGAGCATGGGGAATACTCAGTTAAAATTTGTCGGATGACGCCTTATTGGTCCATTCTCTCGATGGCGGTCACCACTCCCTGGCTGAACTCCACCCGGGCGACGTCATATTCCTCGTGCCGGTCACGGTTGACCCACACGTTGCGGTAGACAATGCTGCTGCGGCCCCGGTCATCATAAATACGCACCGGCACGCTCATCCTGTCGGTCTGGGAGAGGATTCTGGTGCTGGAGTAAGTCCACACCGTTGCTTCCCCCTGATCCGTGGTACGGATATAAATACGGTCCGCCGGTCCCCAGGCCAGGGTAACCATAGCCTCGGTAAAGCCGATGTCGATCTGGCCCAGGCTGACTTTCTCCCGGATTTCGGGACTGAAGGAGTTGAATACCTCCGGGTTCTCGGCGATGCGCCGGTCCCGGAAATACTGGGCTGACATGCAGCCGGTGAGCGCGCAGCAGGAGATCAGCACCATGAAAATCAGATTGCGTAGCAGCATGAGACCCTCCTTGCCGGCAACCAGCGAAGCAGCAACGGTGTTTTTGCAAATAGCCTTTTGCCTTTTTATCTCAACCATTTCATTTCCCTGGCTGTAAGTCGGTGATGGTATGAAAACGTGCTTGTCTTACCTCGCGCCTGTCTTTGCCGCGGTAAATAACGCGCCCACCGTGGAGGCTGAGGTCCGGAAGCCGGTCATGCCGGTGCAGCGGGCCTCGGTAAACCCCGCCTCCTGCATCAACCGTATCTGGTCCCGGACCGGGACAGTGCCCCCGATTCACTGGGACCAGGCTTCAAGGCTGCCGATCAGGTGGGACGGCAGATCCTTTTCCAGGATAACGTCGGCAAAGTGAAGTTTCCCGCCGGGCTTGAGCACCCGGAATATTTCCGCAAAACATTGCTGCTTGCAGGGGGAGAGGTTGATCACCCCATTGGAGATGACCACGTCAAAAAAATCGTCAGCAAAAGGGATGTCTTCCGCATCAACCTGGCGGACCTCAAAGTTTTTCAGGCCTGCCTGCCGTAGATTGTCCGTGGCTCGGACGACCATGTCTTCCGTCAGATCGATGCCGCAGACCAGCCCGCCTGTGCAGACAGAATTGCCGGCGACAAACATGTCAAAGCCCGCCCCGCAGCCGAAATCCAGCACACGGTGGCCAGGGGCGATGCCGCCCAGGGAGAAGGGATTGCCCACCCCGCAGAAGGATTGCAGGAGTTGAACCGGCGCCCGGTCGATAATGGCCTGATCATAGCCCAGTTTTTCCGCCCCCTCCCGGCCAATGGGATAGAGAAATCTGCCGGCAGGTGAGCGGGCAACCTCAACATATTTTGCCCGAATCGCCTCCCTGATTTTTTGCTCATCAGCAGCGGATAGCTTGCCTTTGCCGTCATGGGATAACTGGGTTTGCTGGACTCCCGCCGCCGGCAGGGGAAAGGAGACGAGATCCTCCTCAGGGTTTAGCTGGCAACTGCCCGCGCCGCCTCCGGGGGGTCAGCCTTTGCCGGGAGTCGGGCTTTTCATCACATCAAGGTTTTCCATCAGTCATACGATCCTCGCGGTGTGCACGTCAGCCAGGCTGATCAGAGGGACGGACCCGCCTGCCGGATTTCCTCGGTAGTCTGGCCGGCAAACTGCTCGAAGTTCTTGGCAAACAGACCGGCCAGCTTCCGGGCCTGGGCCTTGTACGCCTCGGGATCCGACCAGGTATTAATTGGATTAAGCACCTTATCCGGCACGTCCGGGCAATGGGTCGGGATATTCAGGCCGAAGAAGGGCTCCTGGACCGTGGGCACATTATCGAGTCTGCCATCGAGTGCGGCATTGACCATGGCGCGGGTATGGGCAATGCTCATGCGCGAGCCGACCCCGGACGGGCCTCCGGTCCAGCCGGTGTTGATGAGCCAGACGCGGGTGTCGTGGACATCGAGCTTCTTGCCGAGCAGTTCTGCATAACGCATCGGGTGCATGGGCATGAACGGCGCCCCGTAGCAGGCGCTGAATACCGGCGACGGTTCGGTGACGCCGCGTTCCGTGCCGGCCACCCGGGCGGTATAGCCGGAGATGAAGTGATACATGGCCTGCTCTTTAGTGAGCTTGGCGATGGGCGGCAGCACGCCGAAGGCATCGGCCGAAAGAAAGATGATCGTTTTGGGATGTCCGGCAATGCCCTTCCTGCTGGCATTGGGAATGGCGGAGATATGGTAGGAACCCCTGGTGTTTTCCGTGAAGGAGTCATCGTCCAGATCAACCCGCCGGGTGCAGGAATCCAGGCAGACGTTCTCCAGAATGGTGCCGAAGCGTTTGGTGGTGGAATAGATTTCCGGCTCGGCCTCTGGGGAAAGGTGGATCAGCTTGGCATAGCAGCCGCCCTCAAAGTTGAAGATGCCGTTGTCGCTCCAGCCGTGCTCGTCATCGCCGATCAGGGTGCGTGAGGCATCCGCCGATAAAGTGGTTTTGCCGGTGCCGCTCAGACCGAAAAACAGGGCGGTATCGCCGCTGGCGCTGATATTGGCCGAACAGTGCATGGACAGAACGCCTTTTTTAGGCATGAGGAAGTTCATGACGGTAAAAATTGATTTCTTGATTTCTCCGGCATAGCTGGTGCCGCCGATCAGAATCAGTTTTTTCTTGAAATTGAGCAGGATGAAGGTCTCGGATTTTGTCCCGTCCAGGGCTGGCGAGGAATGGAAATGCGGGGCATTGATCACCGTGAACTGGGGGACATGTTTTTTTAGTTCCTCCTCGCTGGGTTGGATGAACATGTTGCGGGCAAACAGGCTGTGCCAGGCGTACTGGGTGATAATGCGGACCGGCAGGCGATATTCCGGGTCCGCCCCGGCATAACAGTCCTGCACATAGAGATCCTGGGTCTGCAGATGCATGGCCATGCGCTCATGGAGTTGATCAAAATTGGCTTTGGAAATGGGGGGATTATTGACCCCCCACCAGATATCCTTTTTGAAGGGCGACTCCTCAACGATAAATTTGTCCTTGGCCGAGCGACCGGTATGATGGCCGGTGCGCACGACGATGGGACCCAGGTGGGACAGGCGTCCTTCGCCCCGGGTCAGGATTTTTTCATAAAGGCTGGAGGTCGACAGGTTCCAGAAGATTTCATTGAGATTGGTCAGGCCATGGTTTTCCAGGCCGTAGTTGGTGAAATTTCGGCATTTATTCTCTTTCATCAATGCACTCCAGAGTGGTGATTTGTTCAAATAAGTATGGTGGCTGTTTTGATTTTCTCCGAGGGGAAAAGTGCTGATCCGTGCTGCTGAGATCAGCGGCTAACCGCCTGCGCGTTTGACATTATAACCTTGTTTTATCAGCTCTTCCATGACGATGTTGCGGTGGTCGCCCTGAATTTCAATAATCCCATCCTTCACCGTGCCGCCGCTGCCGCATTTTTGTTTGAGCTGACTGGCAAATCGGCGCAGCCCTTCATCGTCCAGGGGAACACCGCGAATAAGGGTCACGCCTTTGCCCTTGCGGCCCTTGGTCTCCCAACCCACCCGCACGATGCCGTCATTTTTCGGGGCACTTTTCGGGCGTCGGCAGGTACAGGCCGAAGCGGGGTTGCCGCAGTCAGGGCACATGCGGCCGTGCTCGGTGGAGTAGACGGTGCCGCGGCTGTCAGTTTTTTTCTGCATGGATGGTCCTGGCCTGAAAAATCAAGGAGAAAGGACTTTATCTGCCCCTTAACTCTAAACGCTAATGTCAAATCTGTCATTAGCCAATCATCATAACATTGTTTGCGGGGGGGGGTAACGGTTAGTTTTGGCAAATGATAATTTTTTCTCGCCTGTCTGCAGCATCCGGTCAGCCTGATGATGCAGGGCAGGTGTTATTCTGCATAGATCATCTTCCGGGTCATGCCGCCGTCGATGACAAAATTCTGGCCGGTGATAAATCCAGCCTCCCCGGAGATGAGGAAGGCGACCATGGCGGCAATGTCATGGGGAGTGCCAACCCGGCCGGCGGGATGCTGCTGGTGATCCTGTGCTGACAGGGCAGGGGGATGGCGCGATTTGTTCTTTCGCCATTTGCCTACCTCGATCCAGCCGGGGCTGATGCAGTTGACCCGTATGGCCGGACCAAGGCTCACGGCCAAGGCGTGGGTCAGGGCAACCAGGCCGCCCTTGGAGGCTGAATAGGCCTCGGTATGGGCTTCCGACTGGAGAGCCCTGGTTGAGGCGATATTGATGATATTGCCATGGGCCAGACGCAGATGGGGGACTGCATATTTGGCAAAGAGACTGAAGTTTAGAGTTTCGTACCCCCTTTTTTTATGACGGGGGAGGGTGAGTTTCCGTAAAATCGTTCTTTGACAACATAGATAACTGGCTTTCAGGGTTAGCTTGTTCCCAAGGCCCGACATCGGCTTCAATTGGCGGCTGGAATTTTCGGCATGTTGGACTCCACCAGTCCCGAATCCGAACATTGCATAAAATATTTCGCAGCCCTAACCTGACCCTGCCCGCAGTTATGGGATCTTTCTTTCTCCACGGAGTCAGTTGGATGAGTTCCTGGACTTGATCCGCGCAATAGGTTGCCAGCAATTGCGGCAAGGCATAGCTGATTGAAAGAATCTGGGTCCAGCGATGCAGAACTTGCCGGGATTGCTGCCATACTTCTCGCCAACCCCATCCGTTCTTCATCTGGTTAAACAGGTCCTCAATCGACCACCTTCTTCCATAATAGGCAAATATCTGCTGGGCTGTGAGGTCGCTGTTGGTCGAGAGAATCAGGCGCTGTTTGCTGAGCTTGCCGTTTTCATCCTCAAACTGCATCCACACCGCCCGCACCTTACGACCCACCATAAATTTTGCCAGACAGATGGCACTGCGATATCTCACCCATTGCCATTTGCTATAGAGATAGACCCACTCCCTGACTTCCGGCAGGACAGCAATCACGTCTGGTGTGTATTTATCACCAAACTTTCTTGGCCGCCCTTTTTGGCCGGTGATCAGTGCGGGTATCCCATACAAGGCGGTATCACGCCGCGCTTGGCCGATCACATGAAATCCAAGGGCAAGGGCATACTTAATCAGCGGCCACTTCATGTACCAGCTATCAATGAGAATGATCACTTCCCGGCCGGCAAAGACAGGGGCTATCACTCGTAATAACGTTTTCACGGCATCAAGTTTGCTGCTGTTGCCGCCGCCTCTCATCAATCTTGACAAGAGGGGCACAGCGTAATGCTTCATGCCGGCAGAAATTGATAAAGCCATGCTCACCCAGCATTGGCCAAGCGCATACTGAGGTCGGTTGGCCTTGTTGCTGTGCTGGTGGTGAATAGCACTACCTGGCGCCTTTTTTGAACACCGGTAGATAAAGGTGTCGTCAAAAACAAGAAACCACAGCGCCTGCGGAAAATATTTTACAACCAGCCTGGCTAATTGAACACCGAGTGCAACCCATGACCATTTGCCCTCTTGGAGCCATTTGTAATAGGCAGTCCAGGTTCGGAGAGGATTGATGGCCAGCCAGGCATCGGTAACAAATCCCGTCTCGGTTAACATCGCCCCGACCAGCAGTTCGATGAAGGTCGGAACGGAACGAACAGGTAGTGCTCTGGCGAGAAATGTAATATATTCAAACAGAGCACTGGGGATATTGCCGTATCCCTTGTTGTTCATGGCAGCGGCCTCCAGAAGAATGATCGGGTGAAAGTCATCTTCTGATAGGCCGCGCCTTCCAAGGCAAAATTGCTGAGTTGAAAAGTACCTCTGAGCAATTTTGCCTTGGAAG
>JAHIVT010000046.1 GCA_018816555.1 Pseudomonadota bacterium | reverse complement strand
GCAACGGGCGGAACAGGTGGGCTGGCAGGTGGCAGGTATCACAGCTCTGGTTCTGAGCCTGCTTGCCGTTCCGGTTATTCCATGGAGTTTGTCAGGGCAAACAGCCCGGACCCGGTGGTGTAGCACTTGACTCATCTCTACCTGCGGTTTAACATGAAAAGTCAGCCGTTCATGGCAATCGGAGTCTGCCTGGGAGGGGCGCGTGGAGGGGGCAGGGGACACATCAGGCACCATGAAGGTGGTGCTTGGCGCGCTGTGGGTGATTCGTATCCCCCTGGCAGCGGTCCTTGCCCTGGCGACCCAGCTTGGAGCGGTCTGGTGTGGGCGGCCATGGTCGTCTCCATGATTCTGCAGGGAATTTTCATGTTAATCCGTTTCAGAAGAGGGCGCTGGAAGGATATCGACTTTGCCGGACAAGCCCTCACCGCCAGCAGGTGAATAGTGAGAATTTTTGAACTGGAAGATTTCAATCAAGGTCGAACGTTTATGGCATCTCCCGTGTTATCGGCAGGGGTTATTATTATCCGCCGGCTGGCGGACAGACAGCATTACCTCCTGCTGAGGGTCTATGGTTACTGGGATTTCCCCAAGGGCCTTACCGAAAAGAACGAGGAGCCGCTGGCCGCCGCCCTCAGGGAGGTGGAGGAGGAAACCACCCTCATCAACCTCTGCTTCCGCTGGGGCCAGGATTTTCGGGAAACCCCGCCCTATGCCATGGGTAAGGTGGCCCGCTACTATGTGGCGGAATCAGACCAGGGCGACGTAAGCCTGCCGATAAATCCCGAACTGGGACATCCCGAGCATGATGAATTCCGCTGGTGTACATTTGAGGAGGCACGGGAACTGGTGGCGGACCGGGTCAAGCCGATCCTTGACTGGGCACATTCCCTGATTGAAGAATAATATATTTCCATTTACTGATAAAAGCTGTCATCGCAAAATTGAGGATTTCCCTGTGAGCGGCAAACCGAGCTATGAAGAGCTGGAAAGAAAATTAGAGCAATATAAACACGACTCCGTGCTTTTTGCCTGTATTTTCAAGGCAATTCCTGATGCGGTTGTGTTTTCCGATGCCAATCGCCAGATCATGATGGCCAACCCCGCAGCCAGTCAGATTTTCGGCTACACGGAAGAGGAGGTGATCGGCGCAAGTTCCCAGCAGTTTTATGCCAGTGGCGAGGAATATGAAAAACAGGGGGAAGTACGTTTCAATCCGATCGCTGAGGAAATGCTGAAACCCTATGAGGTGTGTTACCGCAGGAAGAACGGTGAAATTTTTTACTCGGAGACGGTGGGCACGGTTGTCAGGGATGATGAGGGTAATACCCTTGGTTTTCTTGCCATTATCAAGGATATCACCGAACGGGTAAAGGCGCGGAAAGCCCTCCAGGAAGCGTATCATGCCCTGGAAAGGAGGGTTGAGCTGGGAACGGATGAGTTAAGAGAGGCCCAGGAAAAAAAACAGAAATATCTCGATGTCGCCGGTGTCATGCTGATCGCCCTCAATGCCGCAGGCGAGATCACGCTGATCAACCAGCATGGTTGCCGCCTGTTGCAGGTCAAAGAGGAGGAAGTGCTCGGCAGAAACTGGTTTGATCAATTCGTGCCAAGGCGGATGGCGGACAGTGTCAAAAAGGTATTCTCCAAATTAATAAGCGGTGATATCGAACCGGTCAAATATTACGAGAATCCCGTGTTGACCAGCAGCGGCGAGGAGCGGATTATCTCCTTTCATAATTCCATATTAACCGATGGGGTAGGCCTCATTAACGGTATCCTGTTTTCCGGGAATGATATCACCGAACGCAAACAGATCGAGGAGGAGTTGCAAAGGCGGAGCCAGAAGCTCGAAGAGGCCAATATTGCCTTGAGAATTTTACTCAAACAATGCGGAGATGCCAGGCAGGAACTGGAAAAAAATGTTCTGGCCAATATCAACGAGCTGATTACTCCCCATCTGGAAAATCTGGATATGAAGCTGACTGACAGGCAGCAGAAGGCTTATGTGGACATCATCAAAAGCAATCTGCTGCAGATAACCGCATCATTTTCCCGCAATCTCTATGAGCAGTTCCCGAGTTTGACCCCGCGGGAAATTCAGGTGGTCGATTTTATAAAAAACGGTATGGCCAATAAAGACATAGCCGAACTGCTCGGCCTGTCTCCCCGCACGGTGGAGACGTACCGGGATAACATCAGAATCAAGCTGGGCATCAAGAACAAACAGGTAAATCTCAGGTCTCACATCCTTTCCCTACGTTAATTGCTGATATTCTTTCAGTATTAAATCCGTATTGTTTCCGTATTGTAAAAGCTGTTGCCTATCGCATATAATCTGCAATAGAGAAAGTTGATGATGTACACACTTACCATATCAGGTCGAGGGCATAAGGAACAGGTCCGCGATGTCAGGAAAAATGTGAACAGCTTATGGATAAAAAGACGGATTATTCCGGACTGGAACAGTACAACAATGCCTTGGGAAATAAGTGTGCAGAACTGCAGAATGATCTTTTGTCATTGATAAAAAAACTGGGGGAGGAAAAAGCCAAATCCGATGCCATTATTGCGGCAATAGGCGATCCGGTGGTCATCATCGATACGGATTACCGGGTGCTTTATCAGAATAAGATTGCGGACGGTCTTTTGGGTGACAATGCCGGTCAGTGTTGTTATGCCGCCTATAAGGGCAGAAAAGAAGTGTGTCTGGAATGCGCTCTTACCCAAGCATGGCAGGATGGCAGGATTCATAAGATCGAAAAGATCATGACCTATGGCAACGACACAAAATATGTGGAAATTGCCGCCTCACCTCTCAAGGATAGCACAGGTAAACTTGTGGCCGGCATTGAGATTGTTCGCGATATCACCCAGCGCAAACTTGCCGAACAGAAACTGCAAAAGACCAATTTCCTGCTGCAAGCCGTATTGGAATCCACCACGGATGGCATTCTTGTTGTGGACCCCGATGGGCACCTGCTGACCTGCAATCAGAGGTTTGTGGAAATATGGCAGATCCCGCCGCATATCTTGGAGAAGTATGGGGATGAGGAGGCCTTGGACTTGGTGTTGGATCAGGTAGAGCATCCTGAAGCCTTCCTGCAGAAAGTCAAAGATCTCTACAGCAGTCCCGATGCAACCGATCTCGATGTTCTTGCCTTGAAGGATGGCCGCTGCATTGAACGTTATACCCGGCCACTGGTAATCAATGACAGCAACAAAGGCAGGGTCTGGAGTTTCAGGGACATCACGAAATTCAGTCAGGCTGAGGAGGAAAGAACAGAACTGGTCGATGAACTGCAGAAGGCACTGGCTGAAGTCAAACGATTGAGCGGTTTTCTTCCCATCTGCTCCTACTGTAAAAATATCAGGGATCATGACGGACAATGGATTCAGATTGAGGCCTATATCTCAAAACATTCCGAGGCTGTCTTCACTCATGGGATCTGCCCGGAGTGTATAAAAATATATCATCCGGAACAGTATAAAACGATATACCCGCAAGACAGATGATGCGGCCGGCGGTCTGCCGCAACAGCAGGCCATGACCTTTCGGTAGCCTGTTGCGTTATTGAGTGGCAATCAGCAGAGTGGTAATATTGTCCCGTCCCCCGGCTTCATTGGCCTTTGCCACCAGGGTCTGGACAATTCCTGGCGGGTTCAGCCCTGCCGCTAAAACGGCCGCGATTTCATCGGGCTCGAGCATGGTGGTCAGGCCGTCCGAACAGAAGAGAAAGAGATCACCGGCCAAGACATCGATGCTGCCGAGACTCGGTTCCACCTGGGGGTGGGTGCCGATGGCGCGGGTGATGATGTTGCGCAGATTGTGTGACCGCATTTCCTCCCGGCTGATGTTGCCCATCTTGTACAGTTCGTAGACTAGGGAATGGTCTTCAGTCAGCTGGGTCAGCTGTCCACCACGCCACAGATAGAGTCTGCTGTCGCCCACATGGGCAAAATCAAGGCGGTTTTCCGTGAAATGCCCTGCAACCAGGGTTGAACCCATGCTGCTGCCGTCAGCCTTCTGGTGCACCAGGTAATTGGCAAATTGCGCGACGCAGGCCAGTCTCGGCTTGCCCAGCATATCAACGGTAAGACCGTAGGGAATTGTGTTGTCACCGGTATCAGCCAGATAAGTCATGCAGCGGGACACACCTTCCAGGGTGGTCTGACTGGCCAGCTTGCCGGCTACCTGGCCACCCATACCGTCCGCCACGCAGAACAGCCGATGCCCTTCCATGATCAGGAAATCATCTTCGTTTTCTTTACGAATCAGTCCCCGGTCTGAAATGCCGCAATAGGAGAGATGGAAATTATTCCATGGGATTGTGCCGTCCAGCCTTTTCATGTATCACTCTCAGGGTAAAGGCCTGCGGCCTGTTTGCCATTGAAGTCCGGTTGCTCAAAAAAAATAAAAGATCCTGACAGTTGCGGAGCAGGGGTTGCCCGATGTTGTTTTATGAAAAAATATGTTTTGATCCAATGTCCAGTATATTCGGATCATGGATAATTTGAAATTTTTTTTTGCTTTTGCTGATTGGCCCGATATAAGATGGAAAAAACGGGAGGCGTAAATGAAGGAAGAGATTGAGACCCAGCATCTGGAAAAGCGTTTTGGTGTCATTGCCATAGAAAGCGGATATGTCACGCCCAAAGAGTTTGTCGATGCCCTCAAGATTCAGGTCATGGAAGACATTGAAAAAGGTCAGCACAGGCTTATCGGCAGGATACTTCTTGAACAGGGCATCATAACCCTTGAGCAGATCGATAAGGTGCTGGGAAAAATCGGCAAGGGAATGCCGTTGTTGAGGGAGTCGGCATAGCTTCCACTCAAGATTTCCCCCTCCCGTGTAGGTATCGTGGCAAAACTCCGTGACGCCTGTCCTGATTATCCCACCTCAACGTGCATTCATTCAATCCTTAATGGCTCGTAAAAAATCCCTTCCAATCAATTTTAGTGACGATAAATCAATTGCTTATTATGCACTGTGCGGCTGTCGAGAGGGTTTTTCGAGACAGTCAATCCTTTGAGAAAATCTTTTTCAGAAAAGACATCGGGCTCTTCGGGCTATTTTTCCCCTGCATCTTTTCAGCGGTCCGGTCGCTGAATTCCTGCGCGTCTTCAGCCGGCGGAGCCGGCGTTCTTTCCACCTCACCCAGTCGGCCTTTTCCCAGAAACTGAAAAAAGGGACCTGTGGGGCTGAAAAAAAGTTCGTCATTTTGTCTAAGCGGAGCGCCCTGATCTGCGGGAACGCCGCCCACTGTAACCAGGTGTTTGCCGGTCAGATCCCGTACCCAGTAGTTGCCGTCGGCAAAGTAGATTTCCGCGTGCAGATCAAGTATGGAGGCATGATCAAGCTGAAAATCGCAACTCGGGTGCTTGCCGATCTTTAAGGGCAGTCTGTCAAAGGAGCGCAGGGTCGGCCCGTACTGAATGATCAATGGCTCCTTGCTTTCCCTGGGCGGGGCGGGTTCCGCCGGCCGGCTGACAGGGGGCGGCTGCGGAATGTACGGTTTGGCCTCGGGCTGGGGGGCGGCGGGAGGCGGCTGCGGGATGTACTCTCCGGCCTCGGGCTGCGGCGGAGCCGGGTGGGCGAACTCCTGTCTGGGCGGCGGTGACGACGATTGCGGTGGGGCCGGTGCGACTTTTGCCGGGGCAGAAGAGGGCGCGCCAACCTGGGTCAGGAAGCTGACCTTGGGCCCGCCTTCGGAAATGGTGATCACATCCCCGTCTTTCAGATACATTTCCTTGATTTTCTTGCCGTTGACAATGGTGCCGTTGGAGCTGTGGTCCGTCAGTTTGAAACGGTTCCCCTCCCGGCTGATGGTGGCGTGGTGCCTGGAAATGATATTGTAGTCGGCCGGGAATTGCAGTTGGCAGGAGGGATGGCGGCCGATTTTGATTTCCGGGTCGGATACCTCCAGGATCTGCCCTTTAAGGGGTCCTTCGATATGGATCAGTTGTACAGTGATTTCAGGTGCTGTTTTCATGGTTTGAGACCAATCCGTATGATTGAATAGGCATGATGACGCAAGTAAGAAAACAAACTAGCACAGGCCGGCGGCGATTGCAATTGTGTCAAGGAAATAGATCACAGATTTCCCGCCCCCAACGGGGCCAAAAAAGTTTCAGGAATAATCTCAATTTGCGGTTTTGCTGAAACGGTTAATATTGCCGATGGATCTCAACGGTGATATTATCAAGTTTCTGGTTATCATGCTGAATTGTAATGATATCAAGCTAGAAATGCGTAGAATCCTCCATATTTTCTTGTCAAGAATGTTAGGTTGGAGTAGGTATCAAGAAAACTTGATAATAACTTGTTGAACTAAACCGCTACGCGGAAATAAAACACCCCGAACTCACTCCACTCTTTCTGGCATCACATTCATTCGGAGTATCAATGTGTTAACTTAATTTCATCCTTCCATTACAATACCTCCTGAATACGGGAACTAT
>JAHIVT010000045.1 GCA_018816555.1 Pseudomonadota bacterium | reverse complement strand
TCCTTGAGCTTTTTAATGTTTTCTTCCACTTTGCGGCTGGAAATGCCCACGATTGCCGCCAGTGCTCTAGCTGATATACGGGGATCTTTGATAATCTCCCGGACTATCGCTTCTTGATTCAAAGTCAGTTTTTCTCCGACCCTTTCTCCGACCTTTTCTCCGACCTTTTCTCCGATGGGCAATTTTTCCTGGGTAGTCCTGTCCAAGGCTGCCGGTTTGCCCTGGTGGTCCTCTTCACCCATCAGCTCCGTCGAAAACGATGGTCGATTAAAAGAAACGATAAAGAGGCTGCCAATTTCGCGAAAAACGACATCGGGTGCGTTTTTAATGATCAACGCCATGCCGCGGCCCCATGCCTCCACCATTTCAATACGACGAAACAGATCGGCGATTAATGGATTGCGCCGTTGAGAAATATTTCCCTTGCGCAAATCGTCAATTGTTATTGAACCGTATAGCTTGCCGGGGTTGCGGATTTCAACGCGGTTCTTGAATATTGCCACCTGAATGAAATCCGGATCATAATAATCGCGGTGACAAAAGGCGTTGATAATGGCCTCGCGCAGAGCATCAATTGATATTTCTGGCACATCCACACGATACAGCCCTTCCAGCCGCATGCCGATGTGAATATTTTTGAGGATGTATTTCTGGGTTTCTTCGATCAGCTCCAGAATATCACCGTCAAAATCGTGGCGGTCGATGATGGTGGCGCTGTCCGTGGTGGCAAAGACGGCACAGCGGAGCTGCATGGGTGGTGTTTTTGAGAAAAAAAGCCGAGCGGCATTAAGCAGTCGCCCTTCACTGATCAACCCGAGCTTTCCCATTACATTCGCAGGGGTGTCCCAGGCGAGGCCAGCGCGTTCGACAAAGCTTTTGATCTTGCCCTCATCCAGATCTTCAATACCCAAACCACTTACTTGGTTGTCCCAGCGCAGTGCGTCACGGTTTCTGGCAAGAATCAGGTTTTCCAGTTCCTTGGAGCTCAGTTGCCGGTCTTCATCAGCCACTCGCATGTAGGCGCGGCCATAGGCGAAATAGGGGCCATCCTTGCCGTTGAATGCAACCTTGATGCAGGTTGCCTTATCAATAGTTTCGAAACTCACATGAGGAAAAATTCTGGGTTCGATGTGGGCAGCGATTGACTGGGAGAGGTCCCGCAGGGTTTTTTCGTTCGCCTCCAGCCCTACGGCCTTGCCGTCATTGCTCATACCGAACCACAGTTCACCGGCGCCATGTTTATTCAGAATGGCAGCGATTGAAACAAGGCCGACCTTGAGCTGAGAAAGGCTTTTCTTAAATTCAACTGTTTCATTTTCTTGCATGTGTTATACCCAGTTACCAGGAGCCTTCATCGCTATTATTGGTTATTCCTGTTGATAGGGCCAGTGGTTTCTTTTTGAGTTTATTATCCTAATGTACAGAATAAGGCGCTTTGATTGCCATAGAAAATACAAATGGTTCTGTCAATCTGTTTATGATTCTTGTCTGGCTGAAAACAGGACCTGTTTCTTCGTTTTTTCCAACACGCCGTTTCTTCTTTCTTCCGGTCGGTGACCGGGTTTTTTTGTTTTTTTAATGACGAGCGCTACCGGCAATCAGCCGGCACGCTCCCGACTTGATGAAAATATCCAGAACCCATCAGTTTCTTATGAGTTTCGCCCGCTATCTTCAAGCAGCGGGCAGCAGCATGGCTGGTTTCTTCATCCCCTCCCGGTCATCCTGGCGATTTCCTTTTCGATCTCCGGGGTAATCTTTTCAATGATGAAGGAGGTCATGTTGTAGGGGGTGTAATTGGTGATGTGCTTGAGCTTCAGGTACAGAGGCTCCGGCATCTTGAGAAGAACCTGTTTCATGACATGCTCACGCACGTAAGGCTCCTCCCAGGGGTAGACCATTTGGGTCGGAGCGGGCGGGGCGATAGTCGGCTGCACGGCGCCGGCGGCAAAGGCGTCCAGGGCCGCGTCCTTGTCCTTTGTTGCCGGTACGCCGCGCAGGGGGCTGCTTTTCTTTTTAGTCACCATAGATCTCCTCGTACAGTTGGTTCATTTCGTTGATCGCTTTGCGGTCCTGGCCGTACTCGACCACGGCCAGGCCGTCCCTGGCCGCCTTGCGGAAGGCGATGCGGTCCCGGATCATGGATTCGGCCAGGGTCAGATGCTGAAAATCTTCCTGGGTGATGAATTCCCTGGTCTCCCGGTCCTCCCTGATGGCCGGATTGGTGGCAACCCGGTTGAGGACGATGAAGGCGGCAAGCTCTTCGTTCAACCCCTTTGCCATCTCCACCAGGGTATCCATCTGCCTGATGGTCCAGATGTCGAACTGGAAGGGCTGCACCGGGATATAGGCCCGGTCGGCCACGCCGAGGGCGTAGCGCAGCTCCATGGAATCGCGGCCGCCGGCATCGATGATGATCTCGTCGTACCGTTCAGCCAGATCCCTGATCTGGGCCGGCAGGCCCTTGCCGAATTTCTGCACGCAGGCCACCCGGGGCTCGATGTTTTCCTCTTCCCTGACCGTGGACCAGAAGGAGGCCGTCCCCTGCCGGTCGGTGTCCAGCAGCAGCACGTCCTTTCCCTTCCTGGCCAGGATGGCCGCGATATTGACCGCCAGCGTCGTCTTGCCGGTGCCGCCTTTTTCTCCGCCGAAAACTGTAATGCTCATAGGTGAACTCCGTTAAAGTATATACGATATATATAGTCTATATTATTTAGCCGATACAGAATGTACAGGCAATAAAAAAACGGCTGCCCAACCACAAAGGTTGGTGACAGCCGTTTGCGTTATATGGTTTTGTTTATGCTGCTTCGGGAAGATTCTCTTCCACCTCGGAAGCCAGGCAGGCCTTGTCCAGGACAAAGTCAACGGCGTTCTGTGCCTTGGCCGCGGCGGTGAAGATCGCCCGGTTGTCGCCTTTCAAGATCTGCAGCCAGGAATTGATGTATTCCGGGTGACGCATCTCCTCAAAAGGGATGGCGGTAACGGTGCCCAGGAAGGCGGCGCCGATCTCGGCCACCAGTTCCTCGAAGGCATAGTCATTGTCACCGAATCGTTTGCCGAAGGTCCGGGCCAGCCGGGCAGGATGTCCGGTCCAGTGGATGATCTCGTGATAGGCGGTCGAGTAATAGAAATTGAGATTCTCGAAGGCGGTGCGCGGCGGCAGGTTGACCCTGTCGGCGGACGACACATAACAGGCCCGGCCACCCCCATATTTCAATACGGGCAGGGTCAGGATCCTTTCCGCCATATCATTGTTTTCCTGATCAATCACCTCGCCGGGTGCAAGGGCGGGAAGATCGAGCCCCTCGCACTGCTCCACGTTGAAGACCGTGTAAGCCCTGGCAAAGGGGATAATCTTCTGCTGCCTGTTTTCATCCGGCTCCGGGTCAAAATCAGGAGGATCGCTCTCCGCCCGCACGGGCAGGAATTTCCAGAAAATGACATGCACGCCTTTCTCACCCTTCCTGATGCTGCCGCCGAGTTTTTCAGCGTTTCTGAAGGTGAGCCAGCGGGGATCGACAAAGCCATGCAGCATGGCCACCAAGTTGAGCAATATGGTATTCAGTCCCCGATAGGGCCGGTTGGTGAGCGCGTTACGGAAAAGGCCGTACTGGGCAGCATCCCAGGGCCGGGCCCAAGGGATGACGCCATCATCCAGGGCGGTGATGATCTTTTCGGTGATTTCTGCATAGATGTTTGGTTTTTCGCTTTTCTTGTTCATGGTCTTGTCTCCACTGTGATTAGTGAGGGCAGGATGACCCCGTCTGGGGTCGATCCCGCCCCAAGGGGTTTCATGATGAAAAATGGCCTGATTCGCTCAAGGCGATGATTTCGTCGCCGACGATCAGGTGATCGAGCACGGTGACGTCGATCACCTGCAGGATGTCCTTCAGTTTATTGGTAAGCTCGATGTCCTCGCGGCTGGGTTTACTGTCGCCGGATGGATGGTTATGGGCCAGGATGACCGCCGCGGCATTGAGACGCAGGGCCTCCTTGACCACTTCCCGGGGATGGACCGTGGCGGAATTCACCGAGCCCCGGAACATCTCCACCCAGGCCAGCACCCGGTGCTTGCTGTCCAGAAACAGACAGGCGAACATCTCGCACTCGTTGCCGCTGAGT
>JAHIVT010000044.1 GCA_018816555.1 Pseudomonadota bacterium | reverse complement strand
GCCACCAATTGAAGCAGATGTCGGGCATTGTGGACAAGCTGACCCAGAATCCCAGCTATTTATGTTGTCAAAGAACGATGTTATGGAAATTCATCCTCCCCCGTCATAAAAGGGAGGGGATGTGAAACTCTAAACTTCAGTTATATGCTTAAGCTTACTTTACTGTCTAGCCCAAGTTGCAACTTTTTGGAAGCATTTCCCTGATAGATGCCTATCTCAAGAAGATCACGGCTGCCGAACAGGGCAACAGGCAGGTCAATGGCAACTGCGTTGTATGCCGTAGCCACTCCCGTGATTGTCAATGCACCCGCGCTCACCCGCAGTTTCCGCCAGTCACCGGCACAGAATCGGTGGGCCGTCTCCCTGTCAATATTGGTAATGAGGTTGCCGAAGTGGTCGATATCCGTCACCGCGCCCTGCAGACTATTGCCGTAGAGTGCAGGGGTGGGCAGGGCAAGACTGACCAGTGATTGACTGGCGATCTCCCGGCCTGTGCTGTGGGGTGGCAAGTTGCAGGCTAGATGGGCCGCCACCGGGGCAAAAATATCCCGGCCATGAAAGGTGTGGCTGACCGGTTGCAGAAAAAGATCACTGTTGCTGACCTCGTAAGCCTTGCTGGTTTGCGGGAGGAGCAGCGTCATTACGCCGTTGTCCGGGGCCAGGAAAAGATGGCCGGCGGCTTCGAGAAGGATAATGCGCCGGTTGCTGCCCACTCCCGGGTCAACCACCACCACATGGATGGTGTTTAGTGGAAAATACCGATAGGCCGAGGCAATCACCCGGGCAGCCTGCCCTACCTCCTGGGGCCGGATGCCATGGGTGAGATCAACGATGGTTGCCCCAGGGCACCTGGTATAGATAACCCCTTTCATCACTCCGGCATATTCATCGCTTAAGCCGAAATCAGTAGTCAATGTTATCAGCGGCGTCATGTTTTGTGCAGCTCCTGTTATTTTAACAGCCTGCTTATTCCGACAAGTTGTATCCGGTCCTGCAGTTGCTTCTGATACCGTTTCAATGCATCAAGGGTGGCTTGATGCGGGTGGCCGATGCCGATGGCAGATCCTCTCTTCCTGGCAAGACTGATCAAGGCGTCAAGCTGTTTGACGACCTGCTGCGGGTCTTGGCTGTTATCGAGAAAAATATCCCGTTGGGCGGTTCTCAGTCCCATCTCTTTTGCCATGGGAAAACCGACTGACCTGGCTGAAGTGAGGCTGTCCAGGAAAAAAAGATTGTGCTCCTTTAGCCCGGCAAGAAAGCTTTGCATGGCGGCGCGATTCTCTGTGAAGCTGGAACCCATGTGGTTGTTAACGCCCATGGCATGTGGTACCGCGGCAATATCCCTGGCCAGGGTTGCCTGAATTTCTCTGCTGCTCATACTGGTCAAGAGCGCCCCGGGACCCGGTGTCCATTTGCTGTCCTGGGCTTGCATGGGCAGATGCAGCAGAATATCCCGGTTTTTCCGCCGGGCCTCGGTCAGCTGGGTTGCGGTATGGGGTCCGAAAGGCAGAAAGGCGAACGACAGATTCAGATCAAGTGCGATGAGATCGGCACAGATTTTATCCTGGAATCCCATGTCGTCAATGATAATGCTGATCATGGGAAGCTGGGCTGGTTCTGGTGTTTTTTTAACGGCCAGAGGGGCGACCAGGGGAGGGGGGGACGCAGGTTTTGCAGGAAGAGGGGCCGGCTTTTTTTTCGGGGCCGAGGCAATGGGAGGGGAAAGGGGTTTGAGGGTGCCGGGACGCAGAAAAACAAGGTATGCTGTGGCCGCAATAGTACAGAGCAGCAGTAATACCAGGGAAAACCAGAGTAACAGGCGTTTTTGGCCTTTCTTTTTACGGGCAGCTTTTTTTCTGGCCATTTATTTCTGCCGGGTCAGCACGTAATTGGCCAGCCCGGCCAGGATTTTACGCGACTGGCAGTCCGGGAAAACCGCAAGTGCCTCATGAGCCGCTTCAATAAGGGTTTCCGCACCCTGTCCGGCATAGGTGAACCCATCGTATTGCTCAATAAATCCACGAACTTCACTGATCTGTTCCGCCCTCACCGAGGCGTTTCCCTTGAGCAGATCCATGATGTGGTCAAACTCTTGCCGGTCACAGTTCTGCAAGGCATGTATGAGAGGCAGGGTCATCTTGCCTTCGACAAAATCATTGCCCACGGCCTTGCCGGTTTTATGCGGGTCGCCCTGATAATCGAGGAGATCGTCAACGATCTGAAAGGCAAGCCCCAGGGCATCACCGTAGCCCCGCAGGGCCTTTTGATGTTCGTCGCCGCTTTGGGCAAAATAGGCCCCGACTTCACAGGCTACACTGATGAGACAGCCGGTTTTGCCGCGCAGCACGGAAAAATAATTTTTTTCGGAAAGATTGCGCTCCTGCACGGCCTGCATCTGCAGGAATTCCGCCTGAATCATGGCAGCTGTTGCGGTGCCGATGAGCGAGAGGGTATGGGAATCACCGACGGTACCTGCCATGGTCAGGGCACGGGCATGGAGAAAATCACCGGCCAGAATAACCTGGGTATTGTCCCAGACCCTGTTGGCCGAGGGCTTTCCCCGGCGCTTGCCGGCGTTATCAATCACATCATCATGCAGCAGGCTTGCACCATGGAGAAATTCAAAAACCGAGGCCAGCCGGTAAAGGTTGACCGGCGGCTTCAGCTCATCCTCCTCCGCCAGCCCCTCCGGCATGCGGCTAAAGGCGCACAGTCGGGCCGACAGCACGGTCAGGATCGGGCGGATCCTTTTGCCGCCATTGAAAAGGGCATATTCCAGAATTTGCTGCAGCTGGGCATTGCCGCACTGAGAGATCTCATTGCGCATGGTTTCATTGATTTGCTCGATATCAGGTTGCAGCAGGGCAAGAAGTTCATTTTTATTCACGGTATTCTCCAATATCTCAATGCATGACTGGTTTAATGCGACGTATATACTATAAATTGACACTCTCCGTATCCGCTTTTTCATGAAAAAAACGGGTTACATCATCAAGGGTTCTGATGATCGGGCTGTCCGGCAGACTTTTCAGGAAAAGACGGCCATACTGTTTGGTGAAGAGGCGGACATCCATGATGGCCAGCAGGCCGGAGTCGGAGGATGAACGCATGAGCCGGCCAAGTCCCTGGCGCAGGGTGAGAATGGCCCTGGGTATCTGGAAATCCACGAAAGGATTGCCGCCCTCTTCCTTGATTTTAGCAATCCGCGCCATGATAACAGGATCGCTGGGAACTTCAAAGGGAAGCTTGTCAATGATCACGCAACTCAAGGTTTCACCAGGCACATCCACCCCTTCCCAGAAGCTGGCAACCGCCAGCAGCACGGAATGGGTTTCGTTGCTGAAGCGGTCAAGCAGAGTCTGCTTCGGCGCGCTGCCCTGCATGAATATGGGAAAAGGCAGCCTTTCATCGAGATAATGAAACAGGTACTGCATGGCCTTGATGCTGGTAAAGAGCACAAGGGCTCGGCCACGGGATGCCAGCAGGATGTCCAGGATGCTATGCTGCAGTTCCTTAAGGAAAGTCGGGGAGGCAGGTTCGGGTATATTGGCGGGGATAAACAGGGTCGTCCGCCCGGCGTAGTCAAATGGCGAGGCCAGGCGCAGGGTGTTTGTTGTTGCCGGTAGACCGAGTCTTTCAAAAAAATAGCTGAAGTTGCCGCCGGTGGTCAGGGTGGCGGAGGTGAAAATAACGGTTCTGGCCTCAGGGAAAAGTGATTTTTGCAGATCCTCGGCAATTTCGATGGGAGAGGCGGAAACGGCAACCGATTTGTCGCGTCGCTCATACCAGTATACATAGGAGCTGCGCTGCTGTCCGGTAACAATCTGCAGATTTGCCAGGAGCTCCTGGGCCCGGCGCTGCATGCCGGTCCATATGTCACTGCTCTGGGCCTGGGAGTCAAGCCGGGCGATGAGAGTGGACAGGGATTCTGTCAGCAACAGGCACTCTTCCTCCCAGTTGCTGATCTTTTCCGCGGCTTGATTAAGGGGGAAGCGACCCCGTTCTTCGGGGAATATGCGCAGGAAACGGACGGCCTCGCCGGCCAAGCCCTTGACTGCAGAGGAGATCTTTTCAAGGGATTTAATATGGGAATTTTCCTGCAACAGTTTCTCTATGTCCTGGGCCAGGTCAAGCAGCTGAAAGTGGCTGACACTGGTGCCGAAATAGCGGGTGGCGATATTTTCAATGTGATGGGCCTCATCGAAAATAACCGATTCATAGCGTGGCAGAACCTCGGCAAAACCGAAACGGCGCAGGGCAAGATCTGAAAAAAAGAGGTGGTGGTTGACGATAAGCAACTGGGTGCGGGCTGCTTTTTTCCGCAATTGGTTGATGAAGCAGTCGGCGCTGTCCGGGCAAATAGTTCCCAGACATTGACTGGAGGTGGCGCTCACCTCCCGCCACAGACTAGAATGGTCGGGCAGCCAGTCAAGTTCGGCCCGGTCACCGGTATGGGTTGCTCCAAGCCAGTCGGCAACGGCGTCAAGATGATCGTTGTCGAAAAGGGGGAGCTGCGGGGAGTCATAGAGCTGATGCCAGCGGTAGAGGCACAGATAGTTTTGTCGGCCTTTGACGCAGAGAGCGGAAAGATGGGGGGCAATATGCTCCTTGATAAAGGGAATCTCTTTGTTGAGAATCTGTTCCTGCAGGTTCAGTGTGCCGGTTGAAACCACCACCTTCTGGTTGCTTAATGCTGCCGGTACAAGATAGGCAAGTGTCTTGCCGATTCCGGTTTCCGCCTCCACGGCAAGCATGGAGCCTGATCCTGCAGATGGGGGAAATGATTCATCCCCGGTAAAACTCTGCGCCACGGCCATTGCCATGTCCAGCTGTCCAGTGCGGGCTTCAAAGCCGGGCAGTTTCGTGCTGAGAATTCCACCGGGAGAGAAAATATTTTTGATTTTATCAAGAAGTTCATCCATGCTGATGTCAATCCTGCATGCTACATAACCGCTATAGGATAAAGATACAAAGAAAAAATACTTTGTATCTGAGCAACTTAAGAATAGAATAAAAGAAAAAATGAGGAGGTGGGTTTATGCAGGTGAAGAAAATTCTGGTGCCGGTAGATTTCTCGGAAAATGCCAATCGTATTATCCAGTATGGGGCCTATGTGGCCGGCCGGTTCGGGGCGGAGATGGAGGCTATTTTTGTTGCCCAGACCTTTCAGGATTATTCGGAGTTTTTTGAACCCCATATGCCTGTTATCCAGTTTGAGGAAGATTTGATTGCCAGTGCCGGGGAGAGGATGAAGACCTTTCTGGCGGAATCCCTTGAGCCTGCCATGGTCTGCAAAGGGGTGATCATGGCAGGTGACATTGCCGAGACGATTCTCGACTATGCCAGGGAGCAGAAGGTGGATTTAGTGGTCATGGGCACCCATGGCTACAAGGGACTGGAAAAGGTTCTTTTCGGCAGTGTTGCCGAAAAGATTGTCAAGCGCTCACCATGCCCGGTATTGACGATTAACCCTTACAGGTAGATTTCCTGCTTGATTTCAGGGCAATGAGCGCCAGGCTACTGCTTGTTGCTGCCCGGGGCTGAACCTTTGCTTTGCAGATATGGCCCAGTAAACTCGGCAGGCTCTCGTTGCACAGATAGACCTCAAGATGGGGCTCGCCAAGGCAGTTTGTTTTGTGCGCTGGATTGGCTGCAGGGTGGCCCCATACCTTGCTGTCATTGAATATCCTGGTCCATTCTGCGGCAAGAGCGGAAAAATTCTTCAGGGTATCGGGGGTTGTGCCCTGTGCTGCGGTTTGCGACAGCAGAGATCCGAACCTTGCAAGGGTCTCTTTTGCCGCCTCCCTGAATGTCGTTCTCGCCTGGATAGAGGCATCAAGTTCCATTTCCCCGCCTGCGGGCAAAGGTATACGAAAGAGGCGCACCGGCCTTTTTTGGGTCAAGGTTTCGTTTGCGTCAAAGAGAAGTTCAGCCGCATCACTCTGGTCGGTGACCAGCATTGAGTAGTTACCTTGCTGCTTGTCGGCCAGAAAGAGTTTCGCCCACGCCTTGACAAGAATTTTCGGTCTCATGGGCAGGGTACTTTCCATTTGCTGGAAGGGGGTAGGTGTGAATGGAATTTCCGGTTCACCTTTCAGTGCCTCAAAAAGTTCCTGCTCTTTTACGGAAATAGTTGCCAGTTCCTTTTGCAGATCCAGCTCCTCCTGATAGAGGATTTCGGCAAGCTTAAGCAGCAGGCGGGCCCGCCACAGGTCTTCTCTTATGTCAGATTGTTCCTTGGCCTCTGCGTCGGATTTTCCTCCAATTGACTGAATCAGGCTTATGACCGATTGCTCATCGTGGTTTTTTTCATTGCCGGCAGTAATGGTGGAAAGGTGGCCGCTGTAAAATTCCGCTTCATTTCCTTTGAGCTCTTTGATAAGTTGCCTAAACCGATCCAGGTCGTCCTGAAAGGGGACCGGCGGATATCCCTCAAAGAGTCCGGTATACGCTTCGTCTGTGCTTGATTCCTCAGACTCTGCAGCCAGGTAGTGGAAGATTTTATCAAAAAAAATAAGCTCCTGGTTGACTTGCCGGATGCTTACGGATGTCCTGGGAAAATAAAGTGCAGTTAATGGCAGCATGATTTATTATGTAAATTCGTGGGTGTGATGGTTTATTTCAAAATCATTGTCTCAAGAAAAAATTTGACAATAGCCGAAAAAAGCAATTTGCACTTTACGCTGCTCTTGGCTTTTTGGCAAGAGGGGGAAGCCGTTGTCAAAAAATAACTGTAACATCTTAATACTATGAACGGCATGAGGGGGTGTAATGGTTATTTCGCTGCAGCCTCTAAATCTTAAAACGGCATGGGTCCCATGAGTACAAAAGAAAAAATTTCTCTATTTTTGCTTATCTTTTTTTATCTGCTTTTTAGCGTTAGATATTTCCCGAATCGGCCGATGGAAACTTTTTCGGCCACGATGAATCATCTGCTGGATTCTGTTCCCTATATTATAGCGGCGACAATTCTGGTAGTCTCGGTAATGCAAAAGGTGGTGGGGCAAAAGTTGCCGAAAAATCGCATAGCAAGAATTTATCTGACCTTTGGTCTGATTGCCGAGTTTTTTTTCGGCATGTATCATTATCTCAATCAGGGACAGGTATAGGGGAGTAGGGGTATAAAGTGCTTGAAGTTACGGTACTTTTGGATTAGGTATTTTCTTTAATTTTATACCCACAAGGGGCACAAGTACCCACAAGGGGCACAAGTACCCACAAGGGGCACAGGTACCCTCAGGGGGCACAAGGGCATTTTAAGTACTTCGAGTATTTTAGGCCCTTCAAACGTTATTGGACAGTTACAGGGTATTTGCTCTTCAGCTCTTCAATCAGTTTCTTTAATGCCTGTTCGTTGCGATCGGCTTTGAGTCTGGCTTCTATTTCTTTACTGACCTGCTCCAGGGGCAGCTTTTGCGGCGCCTTTCTGTCGAGAACGTGGATCAGGTGCCAGCCGAAATTTGTCTGCACCGGTGGGCTGGTTTTTCCGGGCTCTGTGTCAAAAGCCGCGTCTTCAAACTCCTTGACCATCTGCCCCCTGCCGAAATAGCCCAGGTTGCCACCCTTGTTTTTCGATCCCGGATCTTCTGAAAATTGTTCGGCAAGAGTTGCAAAGGACTCGCCATTTTTCAGTTTATCTTGAATCAGGTCGATGGATTTTCTGGCCTTTTCCTTGTCCTCTGCGTTGGCATTTGCCTCCAGGCGGATCAGAATATGCTGGGCCTGCACCTGCTCTCCCTGTTCGAATTCACTGCTGTGATTTTGGTAGTATGCTTTAACCTCTTCCTCGGGGACAGGCGTCTGGGTATCAAGACGTTGGCTGATGAGGGTCTCAACCAGCACCCTGTTTTTCATCTCATCTATTTTGAGCTTTACCAGCGGATCCTGGTCAATTTTAGTGGCCAGTGCTTCCTGCACGATGAGGTTGATATCGACCCAGCGGTTGATCAGCTCTTTTTTCATCTGTTCATTGGAGCGCAGCATAACCTGAATCTGGGGGGGCATCAGGTCGATCATCATGTCAAGCCGGGAGGATGTTAGTCTGCTGTCGCCTACTTGGGCCAGGACCTCATCTGTCTTGGGGAGATTTTCGGCCAGGAGCAGGCTGTGGGAAAACAGCAGGAAGAACGTTCCGATGCACAGGATTTTGATTCTAAACATGAAGACCCCTTAACGAAAGTAACGGAAAACGGTATTTGATAATTCGTACGAAAGGTACATGGAAACCATCAATTACCTGATGAGACTGTTTTTTTCATGCAGCCCGGAGGGCGCTGTGGTGTTTGGCAGCAGCAGGGACTTTTTGCCGAGAATAGTTCCCGGGTTCGTCACCGAATTGCAGCCGGTCTGGACGAAGTCTGCCAGGATGGCCCCGAACTTTCGTAATCCTGAATCCACAGGACCGTCCGGGGTGCGGATCTTAACATTGCCAGGGGTGAAGCGAAGGTTGGCCAGTTTGGTCCCTGCCCCGAGATTGACCTCGTTGCCCAGTATGCTGTCGCCCAGGTAGGCAAAGTGGCCGGCCTTGGCATCATTCAGGAAAATGGAGTGTTTTACTTCGGTAACATGGCCGACGACACATCTCCTGCCGATCAGACAGTAGCCGCGCAGATAGGCACCTTGCCTGATTTCCGTCATGTCGCCGATGATGGTCGGTGAGGCGATAAACACTCCGGGCTCTACTTTGACCCCTTTGCCGAATTGTATCTTATCACCTACCAGCACGGCACCCGCCATGATGACACTGGCCCCTTCCAGAAGTTCATTGCCCCTGAACACCTTCAGCTTTCCCTTGGTGGCGTCTCCGTAATCAATTGTCAGCCCATGGCCATCCAGAAAAGTATTATCATGAAAGACAAGGGTTTTCAGCAAAGGTTCGTTTTTTTTTGCAACATCCGGCAGGGCAGGGTAGTTCCGGTTGTCCATATAGGATTTTAATTTTTTGAGGCCGTCCCAAACATATTCGGCTGAGGAAAAAATTTCACCATGTGCAAAAAGGGAGAGGTCGAAAAAAGAGTCTGGTTTCAGCATGTGATTATGTCATCTCCATTGGTAGTTAAGGGTTTTTTTACCATGGCATATAATGGAGCAAATTGTCATTAAGTTCAACAGATTTTCTGGAAAAAGGGGGCGGCACTCATTGGCTTTACTTGACTTAAATGAGTGCAATGTTTAGTGTAAAAATCTTGACAAAAATGGTACAGTGATGACGTTATGTCAGCTTGATTAACTGGCCTTTCTATACTTTATAGGCTGAAGGGGGGTATGCTGTGCAACATGATGATCCGATCTATCACGACAAGGATGAAATAACAGAGATGGAAGAGCCGGAAATCCCGGAGATATTGCCGATGATGGCGGTGAGGGATGTGGTCATCTTCAATTATATGATTATCCCGCTTTTTGTCGGCAGACCGGCATCCGTCAATGCCATCCAGGAGGCCCTTGCCGGTGATAAGCTGCTGCTCTTGGTTACCCAGAAGGACTCGACCATTGATGAGCCGGGCCAGGATGATATTTACAAGGTGGGGATGGTCTGCATGATCATGAGGACCCTGAAGCTGCCTGACGGCAGGCTGAAGGTGCTGGTGCAGGCCCTGCATAAGGCCCAGGTGAAAAAGGTCGTGCAGGAAGTGCCCCATTTTACCGCCAAGGTTGAGCTTTTCCCTGAAGAAAAACCCACGGATGTGTCCGTTGAAACCGAAGCGCTGATGCGCACTGTGCGGGAGCAGACCGAAAAGATCCTGTCGCTGAAGGGAGTGGTTTCCTCTGAGTTGATGGTCATCCTCAACGAAATCGAGGAACCTGGGAGACTGGCGGATCTGGTGGTCTCCAATCTGCGCTTGAAGACGGCGGAATCCCAGCAGGTTCTGGAAACGATTGATCCCATCGACCGCCTGAAAAAGGTGGCTGAATTTCTCAACAAGGAGCTGGAAGTTTCCACCATGCAGGCCAAGATCCAGTCCGAGGCCAAGGAGGAAATGGGCAAGACCCAGCGCGAGTATTTTTTGCGGGAGCAACTCCAGGCCCTGAAAAAGGAGCTCGGCGATATCGATGACAAGTCTGAAGAAATCGAAGAGCTGCGGGTCAAGATCGAAAAGGCCAGAATGCCTTCCAACGTCAAGAAGGAAAGCCTGAAGCAGCTGAAGCGGCTGGAGATGATGCACCCTGATGCCTCGGAGGCAACCATCGTCCGTACTTACCTTGACTGGATGCTTGATGTGCCCTGGCGCAAAAGCACCAAGGATTTTCTTGATCTGAAGCTTGCCCGTCAGGTTCTTGATGAGGATCATCACGGCCTGGAGAAGGTTAAGGAGCGTATTCTCGAATATCTGGCAGTGCGCAAGCTCAATCGCTCCACCAAGGGACCTATTCTCTGCTTTGTCGGCCCTCCTGGCGTGGGCAAGACCTCGCTGGGCAAGTCAATTGCCCGGGCGATGGGCAGGAAATTTTACCGCCTTTCCCTTGGCGGCATGCGGGACGAGGCCGAGATCCGCGGCCATCGGCGTACCTATATCGGCGCCATGCCGGGCCGCATCATTCAGGGGTTGAAGATTGTCGCATCCAATAATCCGGTTTTCATGATGGATGAGATCGATAAGGTCGGATCGGATTATCGGGGGGATCCATCTTCTGCGCTGCTCGAGGTGCTTGATCCGGAACAGAACTTTGAGTTTACCGATCATTATCTCAATCAGCCTTATGATTTGTCCAAGGTAATGTTTATTACCACCGCCAATGTGACGGACACCATTCCCGGCCCGTTGCTCGACCGCATGGAGGTGATTCGTCTTTCAGGCTATACCCTGGAGGAAAAAGTGGTTATAGCCCAACGCTATCTTGTGCCGCGCCAGCTGCAACAGAACGGTCTTCAGGAGAAGCACTTCAGCATAGATGATGAAACTTTGAGCCTTATGGTCACCAACTATAGCAAGGAGGCAGGACTGCGGAACCTGGAACGTGAGATCGGCAAGGTCTGCCGCAAGGTTGCGCGCCGGATAGCGGAAGGCGGGAAGGGGCCATACGCAGTTAACGTGCGCACACTCAACAAATATCTCGGCCCCCCCAAGTACCAGCCGGAAGCAGAAATTGATGTTATTGATCAGCCTGGTCTGGCCACCGGTTTAGCCTGGACCGAGGTTGGCGGTGAGATCCTTTATGTTGAGGTTTCTCTGCTCAAAGGCAAGGGCCGTCTGACTCTTACCGGACAGCTTGGCGATGTGATGAAGGAGTCGGCCCAGGCGGCGATGACCGTCTGCCGCTCCCGCTTGGAAAAGCTTGGCAAGGATGAGAACTATTTTGATGAGATCGATGTTCATGTTCATGTGCCTGCCGGAGCCATTCCAAAAGATGGGCCGTCTGCCGGGGTGACGATAGTTGCTGCGCTCTATTCGGCTTTAGTCGGCAAGAAGGTGCGCCAGGACGTTGCCATGACCGGTGAGATAACCTTGCGCGGTCGGGTTCTACCCATCGGCGGATTAAAGGAAAAAGCCCTGGCTGCCCTGCGCGCCAAAATCACCACGGTGATTATTCCCGATCAGAACAAAACGGATCTGGTTGAAATTCCTAAGGTTCTGCGGGATCAGATCAATTTTGTTACCGTAAAAAATGTTGACCAGCTCCTGGCTAAGATTTTTTAAAGTATGTTCCATTCTCATTCCAAGTTGTATTCAGACCAAGACCGCGAAGGCAAGCGAGCAGCGACGAGACAGTACATGGAGTACGGCGAGGAGCCGCACAGCGCAGCCGACAAAGGTATTGGTTTGAAGGCGACTTGGAATCATGATGCAGGATTTAGGTGAAAGAAGGAGACAAGGTCAAGGAGCTGCTTAGCGATGGATTAGCAACGTTGATAAGGCAAGGACGCCGTTGGCAGAAATGGCTTGTCCTTGCCTTGTTTGTTTTGCTTGCCATCACTTTGGGCTTTCGTCTGTGGGTGTCATCCTACGCGTCTTCTGTGCCGCGATCCGGTAGCGATCATGAGTCCATCGTTGTCTATATTCCCCCTGATTTCGGTTTTGCCTCGATAAAAAAAACACTGATTGATAACCATGTTATTGATGATGATATCCGTTTTGGCCTGCTGGCGCGCAGGATGGGAGTTATTGGTAAACTGCAGGCCGGCGAATATTGCTTTGCGCCCGACCTCTCCAACCAGGCAATTATTGAAAAACTGGCCAAGGGAGAGGTTTATTATCGTCCGCTGACCATCCCGGAAGGGTTCAATATCTTTCAGATCGGGGATCTGTTGGCCGCTGGTTTCGGTTATGATCGCAGCGACTTTCTTCGGCAGGTGCGGGATGAGAAGTTTATCAAATCGTTGGGGCTCGACGTACCATCCCTGGAAGGATATCTGTTTCCTGATACCTACTTTGTTACCAGGGGCCAGATGCTTAATGAGATTATTTCAATGATGGTGCATCGGTTTAACGATGTTTACGCCGAAATTTCCAACCAGGCTAATCTTTCCAGCCTCTCAGCCCTGCCAATCCATTCTCCCCATGAAGTCGTCATTCTGGCTTCTATTGTTGAAAAAGAAACCGCCCTGCCGGAAGAACGGCCATTAATTGCCGCTGTTTTTCTCAGCCGGCTCAAGTGCAAGATGAAATTACAGGCTGATCCCACTGTCATCTACGGGATTGATGATTTCAATGGCAACATCACCCGCAAAGATCTGATCGCACCTTCTCCCTACAATACCTATGCCAAAACAGGTTTGCCGGCCGGCCCTATCGCTAATCCCGGCAAGGAGTCACTGGTTGCCGTCCTTCATCCGGCAGATGTTGATTATCTCTATTTTGTCGCAAAAAACGATGGCAGCCACTATTTTTCCACCAATTTGCGGGACCATAACAAGGCGGTGATCCGTTTTCAGAAGCTAAGAAGATTCCCGGCAAAAGAATCAGCGCTGGAAAAAAAACAGTGAATCAGTTATGAAAGATAAAATTCATTATGTGTAAAAAATGTTTCAGGCGGAGGCTTGTGATGACAAAAGCGGAATTGACGAACAGAGAGGAAAGGGAACCTGGGAAAAGGCTGCGCAATAAGCGCGGTTTTTCCCTTATGGAGCTTATGATTGTCATGGTCATACTTGGCCTTCTGGCATCTCTAGTCGGCCCGGCAATGTTTAAAAAGCTGGGCACGGCAAAGCAGAAAACAGCCAAAACCCAGATCGGCATGCTGATGACGTCACTGGATGCCTATCGACTCGATATCGGCCATTATCCTTCCCAGCAGGAAGGCCTCGATGCCCTGGTGGTCAACCCCGGTGAAGATAAATGGGATGGCCCCTATTTAAAGAAAGGGGTGCCCTTGGATCCATGGGACAACGAATACCATTACCAGTATCCGGGTGAGCATGGTGAAGTGGATATCTATTCTCTTGGGGCTGACAACAGAGAGGGTGGGGAAAAAGAAAATGCGGATGTGGGAAGCTGGGAATAGCGCCAAGGCGCTATTCCCAGGGTTCTTTCAATCTTTTGTTGCGTGGCAGACGAAGCAGCCGTTTCCTGCTTCATCGCCTGCGTCGTTGGCGATCATTTTGCTGTAATCCCAGCGCAGGATGTCTGGGTACTCTGAACCATGCACCCGGTGGCAGGAAAGGCACATGACAATGGCCTCGTCCCTCTGGGGAGTGGCCGGATCAATCCAGGCCACCGGCGACTGAAGCTCATAGTTGGTCACCGGATTGTACTGGACGTATTCCCCTGTCTCGGGCAGAACGATTTCTGTCGGATGGCGCAGCCATGTGTCAATGCCTACGCCGTTAATACTGTGAAATGTATTGTGACAGCCTGCGCAGTAGCTGGAAATGCTCTGTGTCTGCTTCAATTCGAGGGTGCCGCCTTGTCCGATATCATTCCTGTCGACCCCCTTGTAGAAATTATGTTCAGTTGATGTGGTGTCGTCGGGGTATTCCCAGGAGGCATGCTCAACGCCTTCTACGTAAGCGCCAAACTGTTCATCATGGGAATTGAGGAAACGGTACGCGTTACTGTCCTTGTGGTGATAGACATTGTAATGGCAACCCTGGCAGCTGCCCCGGTAATCGTTTTGGGCAGAGGGCGCCACGGCAAGGGTATTGTGGCAGGAGTTGGCATTGCCGCACCTGTTATTGCCGGGCGCGGTTGTCAGTTTGCTGTCGTGTTCCGAGATGCCGTAGACATTGTGGCCGTAACCATCATAGTCAACACCTCGGGAAACATTGTAGAAATTACCGCCGGCCAAGGCCTTGCTCGGGTATTGCACTGTATTAAAGACAATGGGAATCCGATTCTCTCCTAACTGTATAATCGTTTTGTCTGCGGACGTGGAAGAGTGGCAGCCGACACAATCGGAGATGAGCAGATAGCTAGCAGGCGTCTCCGAGGCCTCCCCTTGGTTGAAAGTACCGTCGTCCGCCCAGCCTGCGCCATCTCCGCTATGCAGGGCAGGTACGCCGTCCTGGGAGTTATGCATGGTGTGGCAGTTACCGCAGACACCGCTCACTTTTGCTGCAGCATTGCCGGCGGATAGGCTCAAGGAAAGGGTGAGAATCGAATAGAGGAGAATCCTCCTCTTAGTATGGGAAATGTTTATCATATGCGCCTCCGGTGTAATCTTCATTTTTCTCAGTACTTGTTGCTTTTTTTGTCAAATTGATCGTTTCATTTGGCTGCATGGGTGAATCTGCCTCATCGGTTTTTACTGCGGCGGCAAAATTTCGGTTTTTTCCTTGGAAGGGGAGTCGTTGGTCCATGCAGCGGGCGGAAAATAGGGTGAGAGGAAGGGCAAAGGGAGAGATATTCGGGGTCCACTCCTCGACCAAGGGAATTTTCTGCAACGCTTTTTTCATAACGGCGCCGCTTTCCGTGAGCCCCAATCGCGTCATCATCTATGATCCTCTTTTTTGTCAGGAGCTGGCCATAAAAAAAGCCGGGTCACTCGCGATAACAAGGCAACCCGGCAATCTTGACTGGAAGATCCGCGGTTTTCCGTCCCCAACTTACGCGGGGTTTGGCTTTATCTTGTTATGTGTTCCAAGTTTTAAAGCAAAAAACTGTTTACATATGTAAACGGAAAACAACGGATATTCAATTGGGCAAATTGTCGCACCGTGCAGTGCGCAGGGTGCTTCTATTCTTCAGCTCCTTTGTGGAAGTCGATTTGTGATTGAGTGGGGTTCATGTCCGGGTCAGCGATAATATTGATGACAACGTTGTATTTTTCTTCAAGTTCAACAAGGTCAGCCCTTTTCTGATTCAGCATATATTGGGCGATGGCCAGAGGAAAACGGCAGGTGATCTTGTCGGTCGTCTTTTTAATGGCGCCGGTATGGATGCGGCGCAGCTGGGCCAGCGCCATGGTTTCCACCGAACGGACCATGCCGAGACCCTGGCAGTGTTCGCAGAGGGTGTAGCTTCCTTTCTGTACCGGCGGCCCAAGTCTCTGCCGGGAAATCTGTATCAGGCCGAATTTTGAGATGCGGCTGATATCCACCTTGGCCTTATCATGTTTCATGCAGGCCTTGACCTGCTTTTCAACCTCCCGTATGTGTTTCTTGTCACGCATATCGATGAAGTCGACCACGATCAGACCGCCCAGGTCCCTGAGCCGGAGTTGCCGGGCCATTTCCTCGGCTGCTTCCATGTTGGCCAGAAAAATGGTCTCCTCAAAATTTTTATCTTTTGAGGTGCGACCGGAATTGACATCAATCGCCACCAGGGCCTCCGTGGGATTAATGACAATGGAGCCGCCGGAGGGAAGGGTGACGGAAGGCTGGTAAATCTGCTCAATCTGCTCTTCAATCTGATAGAGGTTAAAGATGGGCCGGGCGCCTTTGTGCAGTTTGACCTTTGTCACCCGCTGTCGGGCCGGCAGCAGCTTGAGAAAGTTAACCACCTGTTCATAGGTGATCTGATTGTCCACCAGTATTTCCTGGATTTCATGGATAAAATGATCACGCAGGAATCGGGCGGTAACATCCTGCTCTTTATAGACCAGTGCCGGGGCGGACATACTCTGGCCGCGGCTTTTGATCTCTTTCCACAGGTTGAGCTGATAGCGGATGTCCTGGAATAGCGCGGTTTTGGTGACATCCTTGCTGGCGGTGCGCACAATGAAGCCGATCTCTTCGGGCAGATTGGCCGAGTTGACGATTTCCCGGAGTTTGCTGCGCAGGCTCTCGTCTTCAATCTTGCGCGAAATGCCATGGCTGTCGCTGCCCGGCATAAGAACCACATACCTGCCGGGCATGGAAAGGTAGGTGGTGATGCTTGCTCCCTTATTGCCCGTGGCCTCCTTGACCACCTCAACCAGCACCTCCTGCCCCTTTCTGATCACCTCCTGAATCTTCAGGTCCTTCCAGTGGGTTGAGGGCGACACATCCTTGCAGTAATATTCCGGATGGATGTCGCCAAAGGGCAGAAAGCCGTTGCGTTCAATGCCCATATCGACAAAAACCGCCTGCAGATTGGGCTCGATTGCGGTAATAATGCCCTTGTATATGTTGCCCTTGGTCTGGGCGCTGGAAACGGTTTCCACATGAAATGAACTCAGTTTGCCGTTTTCAAGCAGGGCGATGCGGGCTTCTTCCGGTTCCTCCGAGTTGATGAGAAGCTTCAGGGCGCCGCCGCTGGATTTTTCTTCCTCATCCTCCGGTGGTGTTTGTTTATTCGGTGGTGTCGGTTTATTTTTTGCCGGGGTTGCTTTTTTTGCCGGTGATTTTCTTGACCGGGGTCTGGGTTTTTTGGCAGGTACCGGGGTTTCGGCCTTTTCTTCTTTAGTGGTCTCGGGTGTTTTTTCGTCGTTCATGTTTTTCCTTCAGGTGTCAACCTGCCTGAACAGCCCTGTCTGTGCGAGGGCCTGATGATACGTGCTGTTCAGGCGGTTGGCGATGTCTGGTAGTAGATTTTCCCCCTATGCGCCGAATGAGCAATCTCACCGCTTGCTGTCAGCTCTTTTATGAGCCGGGCGGTTGAGTTGCCGTCCAGATTCAAGGCCTCGCAGATATCTGTCTCGGTGCATGGGCGTCTTCGCAGCATTTCTAGTAATTCTGTTTTGTGGGCTGATCGGGTATTCTCTCTCTTCCTTTTGTGGAAATCTGCTATAATCTCAACAGTTCCGGGAAGCTGTCGGCTGATTTCTTCCAGTTCGGTTTCCGTCAAGGGATTGGCAAACTCCTCAAGAGGAGGACGAACGACCGTGTTCAGCTGAATTTTTGCCGGTTTAATATCAATAAGGGCCTGCCTTAAAGCGGCAAGATCTTCCGCAGAGTCATTGATGCCTTTGCTCAGCAGGATTTCAAGCCAAAGCTCCCCTCTGAAATTTCGGGCAAAGAGACAAAGTCCATCAATGATCTCCTGTAATTTTACACATTGTGCCGGCCTGTTTATTTTACGAAAACTTTCCTCTCCGGCAGAATCGAGAGATGGAATGACTATGTCGGCATGCTCAAGTTCCTGCCGAACATCTTCTCGAAAGAGAAGAGACCCGTTGGTGAGCACGGCTACCGGCAGGGCGGTTCTCGCTTTCAGGTGGTTGATGATCTCGCCGAGTCCGCTGTGCAGAGTGGGCTCGCCGCTTGCCGTGATGGTAAAAACGTCGATAGGCTTCGCCTGTCCGGATGTTGCCAGAAAGGAGTCTACTTCGGCAATGATTTCTCTGGTTGGGGTGTATTCCTTTCTCTCGCAGGTCAAAATGGTGGTTGGTCCCACCTCGCAATAAATGCAGTTGAAGTTGCAGATTTTGGCAGGGAGAAGATCAATGCCAAGTGACAAGCCGAGTCGTCGGGAGTTGACGGGTCCAAACAGATATTTCATTCAGCGAAAGCAGTATTCATGTTAACTTAATCTGATTTTTAAATTATATACTTAAAAACAATCGACATCAGTTGGCAAGAGAAAGTTTTGCCTTGACACGCTTTATTGCGAAACGTTAGTTTCAAAAGTTCAAATGAAACTGAATCTGATATTATTTAATTATAAGGATACACTCATGCGAAGCGATGCGGCGAAAAAAGGATTGGAAAGGGCGCCTCACAGGTCTCTGTTCAAGGCAATGGGTTATACCAACGAGGAAATACAGAGACCGCTGATCGGTATTGCCCACGCCCATAATGAGATCATTCCCGGTCATATCCATCTTGATAAAATAGTTGATGCTGTGAAGGCCGGAGTCCGCATGGCCGGCGGTACGCCCATTGCGTTTGCCACCATCGGTGTGTGTGACGGCATTGCCATGAATCATACGGGCATGAAATATTCCTTGGCCAGCAGGGAAATCATTGCCGATTCGGTTGAAATTATGGGTCAGGCCCATCCCTTTGACGCCATGGTGCTGGTGCCCAACTGTGACAAGGTGGTGCCCGGCATGCTCATGGCCATGCTGCGTCTCAATATCCCGGCTGTCATGGTAAGCGGCGGGCCGATGCTTACCGGTCGTTTTCAGGGCAGGGATGTGCATCTGGTCAGCGTCTTTGAGGGCGTGGGCAGGGTCAAGGCCAATACCATGAGTCTTGAGGAGCTGGACGAGCTTGAAAATGCCGCCTGCCCCACTTGCGGCTCCTGCTCCGGCATGTTTACGGCAAACTCCATGAACTGCCTGACCGAGGCACTGGGCCTGGGACTGCCCGGCAACGGCACCATTCCTGCAGTTGCTGCGGCGCGTATCCGGCTGGCCAAACAGGCCGGTATGGCGGTCATGAATCTCTTCCATGAAGAGATCAGGCCGCGGGATATTGCCACCAAGGAGGCCTTTGAGAATGCCATGGCCGTTGACATGGCGCTGGGCTGTTCGACCAATACGGTGCTGCATGTGCCGGCAATCGCCTGGGAAGCGGGGGTTGAACTGCCCTTGGCAACTTTTAACGAGGTGAGTAAAAGGGTGCCCCATATCTGCAGTCTGATCCCCGGCGGCGCCCATAGCCTGCAGGACCTCAATGAGGCCGGTGGGGTGCAGGCGGTCATGCGTGAGCTGCTGAGCACCGAGTTCGGTTTGCACCAGCAGGTTATGACGGTAACCGGCCAGACCCTGGGTGAGAATCTGAAAAGGGCCAAGGTGCGTGACAGTGAGATTATCCGCCCGATTGATAATCCCTACCATAAACAGGGAGGAATTGCCGTGCTGTACGGCAACCTCGCTCCTGAGGGCGCGGTGGTCAAACAATCTGCCGTGGCCCCTGAGATGATGTGTCATACCGGCCCGGCCCGGGTGTTTGATTCGGAAGAGGAGGCCCAGTCAGCAATCCTTGCCGGCAGCATCAAGCCGGGAGACGTGGTTGTCATCCGCTACTGCGGGCCAAAGGGTGGTCCCGGTATGCCGGAGATGCTGTCGCCTACCTCGGCAATCATCGGCATGGGCCTGGGCAAGAGTGTCGCCCTCATCACCGACGGTCGCTTCAGCGGCGGCACCCAGGGTGCCTGCGTCGGCCATGTCTCGCCTGAGGCGGCGGATGGAGGTCCCATCGGCCTTCTCCGGGAAGGCGATACCATTGTCGTGGATATCACCAACAAACGGCTGCATTGTGAAATTGACGAGGCGGAAATGGCCAGACGCAGGGAAGCCTGGCAGCCGCCGGCACCGAAAATCACATCCGGCTATGTCGCCCGCTATGCCAGAATGGTCGGTTCAGGAAGTTCAGGCGCAATCCTTAAATGATGGGGAAGGGTTTCCCGCACCGATAATATTTAGATAATTTATGAGAAAGTTGCTGAGTAAGAATAGAGCCGCAGCCTTGCTCTCGTCAGTGGCCTGCCTGTGGGCACATCAGTGCGCGGCAGGCAATATCACCTCCGAGCCATGGGATATCACGGCGGATAAGATCAGTCGCTACACCAAGCCGGAAAATATTGTGGCAGAGGGCAATGTGGTGTTGCGCAGGTCTGGGGATCAAAGCACCAAACCTCTCACCATCAAGGCGGACTGGCTGCGTTACAATGTGGATGACGGGCTGGTTTATGCCAGGGGCAATCTTTCCATGCGCACCGCTGAACAGGACGTGGATGCGGTTGAGGCGGTGATTGATCTCAACGATGAAACCGCCACTCTGACGGACACCACTTTATTTGTGCCGGAAAACAATCTCCACTTCTCCGGCCACCAGGTGGAAAAGACGGGGCCGATCACCTATCGTTTCAAAGATGGGGATTTTACCACCTGCAAGGTGGAGGAAGGCAAATCCCCGCCATGGCAGTTTCATTCAGGTGAGGCTGTCCTCAAGTTGGAAAAGGTGGCGGTCCTCAAGCATACGGTGCTGCGGGTAAAGGGAGTGCCGGTACTGTACCTGCCCTATATGGCTGTTCCGGCCAACACAAAACGTAAAACCGGCTTTCTCTTTCCTGAGATTTCCCAGTCGGAGCGTAGCGGCACCGGGTTTATTACCCCTTATTTCATTGACCTTTCGCCAAGCAGTGATTTGACCCTTTATCCGGGTTATCTGTCCAAGCGTGGCGTGGTGGCCGGGGTCGAATTTCGCCATGTTACCGATTTTAACTCCAAGGAGACCATCGCTGCCACCTATATCCATGATAAAACAGAGGATACGGCGGATGATGATTTCAAGGATGACAACTATCTGCGCACGGATCAGAATCGTTACTGGATCCGTGGCAAGCTCGATCATGATTTCGGCAATGATCTGTTGGGCAAGATTGATCTGGATCTGGCCTCTGACCGGGATTTTCTCGAGGAATTTCAGAGGGGCGTCAATGGCTTTAGCGTCAATGACAGGAATTTCCTCAGAGATTATAACCGTGGCCTGACAGAGGAAACTATCCCTTATCGTCCCTCCCAGATGCAGCTGGCCAAGACCTGGCCGTCGTCATTTTTGGGTGGGCAGTTGGTCGGCATCAATGACCTGACGGATGTCAAGGATGTACCCACCCAGGTGAATACCCTGCCTTCCATTCTCTACAGCGGGGTTTTTGAGCTGGAAAGCATGCCGCTGAGTCTCAGCTGGGACTCGGGATATGTGCATTACTGGCGTGAGGAAGGCGTTGGCGAGCAGCGCTTTGATCTCCATCCGCAGTTAACCGCGCCTCTCCCCTTAGGACAGTATATCGAGGGCACGGTTACAAGCGGTCTGCGGGAGACGGCTTACAGGATCGACGCTAATGGCTCGGATGCCTTTGACTGGGACTATGACCGGGAGCAGAACCGGACGGCCTGGGATTTCGATGCCAATATCGCCACCACCGTTGCCCGGGATTTTGACATGCATATCGGCTCGATTACGCAGCTCAATCATGCCATCAGGCCGGAGATCGAATACGGCTACGGGACCCTGGACAAGGAGGATGAGTTGCCGGATATTGACGAGGTCGATCTGCTTGCTCCGGAAAATCTCATCACTTACAGTCTGAATAACTATTTCCGGGTGGCAGGCAGTAAGGATGACAAGGAGTATGACCGTTATTTAGGGTATCTGAAGATCATCCAGTCATATGATATTCATGAGGACCGCCAGGATCTTGCCGGTCCTGCTGACGAAAAACACCCATTTTCCGATGTTGCCCTGAAGCTGAATCTCTACCCTCTGCCCCGCTGGCAGACCAGATACAAGACAGCCTACAGCGTCTATGGCGATGGGGTGACAACGTATGATCTCTACACCAGATATTTGTCAACCAAGGGCGAAAGTGCTTCCCTTAACTATCGCTATACCAAGGGCTCCGAGATCAATCAGTTAAATGCCGAGGTGATCACCAGGCTCACCGATACCTGGTACCTGGAGGCTGATCTTAAGCAGTCCCTTGATCAAAATACCATTACCAGCGCCTCCTTTGGCCTGACCTACCACCAGCAATGCTGGGCCATAAAATTTCTTGCGGAGAAGAGTTCGGATGACAAGCGGGTGGCAATCATGTTTTCCCTTGTCGGTCTTGGGCAGTCTCTGGGCCTTGGTTTTGCCGGAGACCTGGAGGGCAGTCTTGATCTGGATTCCGGAGGCGACAACGATTTTCTTTTTGACCAGTAACCGACAGGAGAACGGCCGGGCATGAATTATGATGTCTTTAACGGCGATGCTGACGGCATCTGCTCCCTGCATCAGCTGCGCCTGGCCGAGCCTCGGCAGGCAATACTTGTTTCCGGGGTGAAGCGCGATATCCGTCTGCTTGAAAAACTGGCAGACAATCCTGAGGTGGAGGGGGCAGAGATTACTGTCCTTGATATTTCCCTGGAGAGCAATAAGGACTCCCTGGGTATTCTTCTGCAGCGCCGCAACAACATTTTCTATGTTGACCACCATTTTGCCGGGGAAATTCCAGCGGCAGAAAATCTGCGGGCAACCATCGATCCCAGTCCGGAGGTCTGTACCGGCCTGTTGGTTGATCGGTTGCTTGGCGGCAAATTTCGACTGTGGGCCATTGTGGCCGCCTATGGCGATAATCTGCACGCGGCTGCCCGCATGACAGCTGCCGGTCTCGGACTTACCGACAAAGAGCTTGGTACTTTGCAGGAGCTTGGCGAGCTGATGAATTATAATGGCTATGGCCGGGCGCTTGCCGACCTGCATGTCACTCCCCAGGAGCTTTTCCAGGCGGTATCGCCCTTTGCCAGCCCTTTTGGTTTTTACCGTGAATCCGGTGTGTTGGGTCGTTTGCAGAAGGGATATGCCGAGGATATGGCCAGGGCGCGTTCGGTGCCGCCTTTGGCTGAAAATGATACGGGCAGGATTTTCACCTTTCCCGAAGCCCCCTGGTCCCGCCGGGTCGCCGGGGTGTTCAGTAACGAAAAGGCCAGGGAAATGGAGGGCAAGGCCCATGCTCTCATCGTTGACAATGGCGACGGGACACTACTGGTAAGTGTCAGGGCGCCACTGATCAATAAACAGGGGGCCGTCTCTCTCTGCCGGAAATTCCCCACCGGCGGCGGCCGTGAAGCGGCAGCCGGTATTAATGCCTTGCCGCAGGAGCAACTTGATGCCTTTGTCGACACCTTTCGTCAATCCTGGTGATACTCCAGTGGGAAAAAAGGAAGAGGAACCCTCTATGATGAGAACTGTTTGCTTACTATTGGTCCTGGTGTTTCTGGTATTTGTCTCTCTTCCGGTTGCCATGGCCGCTGAGGCTGCCCAACCCAAGGCCGCAGACCTGGTTCAAGACGGCCAGACGATTGATCTCGCTTCCCTCCGTTACCAGGATCTGTTCAAGGAACTGAGGGAGCGTTATCATTTCAATCAGGAGGAGATTGACCGACTTTTTTCCGGCGTGACCATCAAGCAGCGCGTGCTGGAGCTGATGGACACCCAGTGGGAAGCCAAGCCCTATTACCTGTATTATCCTCTTTTCATCACCCCGGAAGTGGTGGCCGAGGGCAAGGAAAAGCTTGCAGCCAACAGGGAGCTGCTTGATAAGATTGAAAAGGAAATCGGCGTTGAGCGGGAAATCGTGGTGGCAATCTGGGGAGTTGAAACCCGTTACGGCCAGCACAAAGGGGCTTTCAATCTATTTCAGACCTTAAACACCATGTTTGACGCCTATCCCCGCAGGAGCAATTTTTATCGGGAACAGCTGGTGCATTTTCTACTGCTCTGCCGGGAAAATCATGTCGATCCTCTGACGGTTACCGGCTCCTATGGCGGTGCTTTCGGCCAGACCCAGTTTATCCCTTCCAGCTTTCGGGATTATGCCCTTGATTTTGATAAGGACGGCAACAGGGATGTCTGGAATTCCACTTCGGACGTGCTGGCAAGTATCGCCAATTATCTGCACCGTTTCGGCTGGGTTTTCCATGCGCCCATCTACCAGGAGATAGGCCCGGTCTTAAAAAGTGAAACCCTGGGAAATGCCTATAAAAAGGGGAGAAAGGGTTTGGTTCCTGCCGCGGAGGTTGCCCAGGCCCAGGGGGTGACTATGCCCCCCGCACCTGAAAACAAGAATGTGACCATCGTCGGCCTGGAGCTTGAAGATGGCGGCATGCGTTACGTGGCCGGATATCCAAATTTTCAGGCCATCACCGCCTGGAACAACTCCAATCGCTACGCCATGGCCGTGGCGGAACTTGCCGAGAAACTGGCCGGCAAGTAAAACCGGAACTGCGGGGTATCAACTAATCTTTTGAACGCTCAAACGTTGTTCAGCATAAAAGAATCGCAATGCCGATGGAAAAGACAAGGCAGTAACCAAGTCCCATCAGATATTCAAGCGGATTGGTAAAGAGGGTGGGCAGGGTGCCGACAGCGAGCAGGGCAAAACACCCTAAGGCGGTTTTGTATTGTTTTTTGTCCCGTAAACGGGTGCGTTTTACCATCTGACTTTTGCAGGCAGCTGATGCCATGGATCAATCATCTGCCCGTTTCATGAGTTTCTCTGGAAAATCAAGTCTGCCGGCCTGGCAGACAAATCAGCCTTTCTGCTCCTCAAAAAATTTGATGAATTGCTGCAGGGTCGCCTGGCTGCTCGTATCCGGTTCATGCAATTCCAGGCCGGTGTGAAATTTTTTCCCTTCCTGCTCATTGCAGTAGATCACCCGACCGCGTAAGTTGACCAGGGTGTCTTCCAGGGCAATTTCAAGTGTCAGGTTGTTGTCGGGGCTGATGTAGAAATTCGTCTCGAGCAGGATGCCTCCCTCGGAGACATTCAGTGTCCGGCCCATACCCTCGTAGAGGAGATCCCCATCTTTATCCTCGCAGATGTAAGAAAGGTTCAGTGCCGAGTATCGTTCATGTTTTCTTTTATCTTCAGACATATTTCATCCTGTATGATTAAATGGGAATGGGGGCTGGAGGTGGCTCTGTTGGCGCCGGAAGCCGAAAATTATGCCATGACGAATAACCGGAAAAGAGAATATTTCAGGATTCGCAATCCTATCAATATATAATCATGTGTAGTGGTTTCCCGCTAGGAAATTATCACAAAAAAAACGGGCTCCTCAAAAAAGAGGGCCCGTTTTTTTACGTTAATGCCTTGAAATAGAGGATTATTTATCCCTTGTCTTGCTGCCGATGACCAGATCGTCTACCACGGTGGGATCGGCCAGGGTGGAAGTATCACCAAAGTCATCCTGTCCGGCCGCAATTTTGCGCAAAATTCGCCGCATGATCTTGCCGCTTCTTGTTTTCGGCAGCCCCTGGGAGAACTGGATGATTTCCGGGGTGGCAATCGGTCCTATCTCCTTGCGGACATGGGTGCGAAGGGCCTGACGCAGTTCATCCGAGGGTTGAAATCCTGATTTCAGTGAAACATAGGAGTAGATGGTTTGTCCCTTGATGGGATGGGGAGCACCTACAACAGCGGCTTCGGCAACGGCCTCGTGGGCAACGAGGGCGGATTCGATTTCCGCGGTTCCAAGTCTGTGTCCGGAAACATTGATAACGTCATCAAGTCTGCCCATGATCCAGAAGTAACCATCAGCATCCCGACGGACACCGTCTTCCGGGTCGTAAATTCCCGGATAGCGTTCAAAATAGGTTTTCTTGAAACGCTCCTGATCGCCGAAAACGCCGCGCAACATACCCGGCCAGGGTTTCTTCACCACCAGATGACCGCCTTCGTTGACCCCGGCCTGTTTGCCGTTTTCGTCAAAGATGTCAACATCGATTCCGGGCAGGGGCAAGGTGGCTGATCCGGGTTTCAGGGGGGTGGCATAGGGCAGGGCCGAGATCATGATGCCGCCGGTCTCGGTCTGCCACCAGGTGTCGACAATCGGCAGTTTGCCGCCGCCGATATGGGCATGGTACCACATCCATGCTTCGGGATTGATGGGTTCACCCACACTGCCCAAGAGTCGCAGGGAAGAGAGATCATAATGCTGGGTCCATTCGGTGCCCTCGCGCATCAGGGCCCTGATGACGGTAGGTGCGGTGTAGAAGATATTGACCTTGAATTTTTCCACCACCTTCCAGAAGCGGTCCGGTGCGGGATAGGAGGGCACGCCCTCAAACATCAGGGATGTCGCACCCAGGGCCAAAGGTCCATAGAGGATGTAGGTGTGGCCGGTGATCCAGCCGATGTCCGCGGTACACCAATAAACATCATCATCTTTCAGATCAAAAACCCACTGGCAGGTATGGGCCGCATAGGTAATATAGCCGCCGGTTGTGTGGACAACGCCCTTGGGTTTGCCGGTGCTGCCGCTGGTATAGAGGATAAACAGGATGTCCTCGCTATCCATGCTCTCCGGCGGGCAATTATCAGAGATTTCCGGTGCGCTCATCTCTTCATGCCACCAGAGGTCGCGACCTTCCTTCATGGTGACCGGGTTACCTGCCCTTTTCACCACAATGCAGTTTTTCACGCTTTCGCATTCTTCAAGTGCCTCGTCGGCATTGGGTTTGAGAGGAATGGTCTTTCCCGCGCGTAAAACGGCATCAGCGGTGATGAGAACATTTGCTTCGCAGTCCTGTACGCGGCTGCGCAGACTATGGGCGGAAAATCCGGCGAAAACCACCGAATGGATGGCGCCGATCCTGGCACAGGCCAGCAGAGAGATGGCCAGCTCGGGGATCATCGGCAGGTAGACCGAAACGCGGTCGCCTTTTTTAACGCCATATTTTTTTAATACGTTGGCAAAACGGCAGACTTCCCGGTGCAGCATCTGGTAAGTATAAATTTTGACATCATCCTCGGGCTCACCCTGAAAGATAAGGGCTGTTTTGTCACTGCGGCCGTTTTGCAGATGCCGGTCAAGGCAGTTGTAGGAAATATTGAGTTTGCCGCCATCGAACCATTTGATTTCCGGTTTGTGAAGATCGGCATCAAGGACCTTATCCCATTTCTTATCCCAGGTGATAAGCTCTTCAGCACGCTCGGCCCAGAAGCCTTCCGGGTCTTCCATGGATCTTTTGTAAATGGCCCGGTATTCATCCATGCTTTTCACGTATGCCGCAGCTTGTCTGTCGGCCGGGGGATTGAAAATCCTTTCTTCAGTCATCAGGTTTTCAATTTTAGTTTCTTCAGCGCTCATTTTGCCTCCCTGAAAAATTACTATGTTTTAATATAGGTAAAAAAATGCCAGTAAACATACCGAAGGTAGAGATACCTATGAAATGCCTTCCCTTGATAACCAGTGGGGTTGCATGTGGTCAAGCTAAAAAAAAGAGAAAGAGGTCTTTTTTTGCATTACCTGTTTCAACCTTAACCTCTATGCTTGAGCATCTGTTTTGTGTCAAGAAGAAAATTTATCGGGAAAACAAAATGCAGGAAGCATTGGAATGAAAGATTTCTTCTTGCTATACTGACGGATGAGTAATGGGAAAAGGGTATCAACATGTTTTGGTCCAGACAACCTGATAAAATATCTCAAAAAAAAGTTTTGACCCCACCGGGTAGGGAAAGCGATCAGGCATATGTTCAGTCCATTTTTGCGGCATAAGCGACATGTTCGGCCGGGTAACTGGGTGAGATATTTTATTGGTATCTCAGTCGCCGTGCTGTTGCTGTCCGATCCGGCAATCGGCGTAGCGGACTGCGATACTGCACTCACGCAGGTGGCTCCGGGCAGTATGCCTCTCCTGCTGGATGATTCCGGCCTGCAGGATCTGCAGAAAAGTGTGGAGAGGAGCGCTGCTGCACTGAAGAGGATCGACGGAGAGCAGCAGTTTGCCCTGTGTGGCCGTGTTTATTCCACCCCGTGGTTGCAGAAATCAATGGCCGAATTCTTGCGGGGGGTGGAGGCATTCACCAATGAGGCGGATTTCCAGAGGTTTCTTTTTGACAATTTCGATGTCTGCCGGTCGCAGGGCTCTGATGGTGCGGGGCGCATGCTTGTTACCGGCTACTATGAGCCTTTTTTTGCCGGCAGCCTGATCAAGAAGGCACCCTTTATCTATCCTCTTTATCAGGTTCCTCCGGATCTGGTGGTGTCATCCGGCAATCAGGATGGAAATGAGGCCGGCCGGATGGAGGATGGCCGTATTGTCCCCTATTGGACCCGGGCGGAGATTGAAAAGGGGAATCTGCTGCAGGGCGGGGAAATTGTCTATCTGGCTGACCCGGTTGATGTTTTTATCCTTCATGTGCAGGGCTCCGGCAGAATCAGACTGCCGGATGGGTCTGTGCGCAAGGTGCATTTTGCCGCCAGTAACGGCAGAGGTTACCAGAGTATCGGCCGGCTGCTGGTGGACCGGGGCGCCATGACCCTGGAAGAGGTAACCATGCCGAAAATTGTCTCCTATCTGCATGACCATCCCGATGAGATGCAGGAGATTCTGCACCATAATGACAGATACATTTTTTTTTCGCTCTCCCCTGTTCTGGGGGAAACGGAGAATGAGGGGCCGGCTGGCAGCCTGGGGCAGCCGCTGACCGTCGGCCGTTCCCTTGCCGTGGACAGCACGTGCTTTCCGGCCCCCATGGTGGGCTATCTGGAAACCGAGTTGCCTGTTTTTGCTGACGATGGATTCCTGTCCGGCTGGGAGTCATTGCACCGATTTGTGGTCAATCAGGATACCGGCGCAGCCATCAGGGGACCCGGTCGGGTGGATCTCTTTCTCGGTGGGGATGCGTATGCGGCCAGAGCGGCAGGGGTGATGAAGCAGCCCGGGGCCCTGTATTTTCTGCTATTAAAAGAAGAGAACCTGTAGGAGTTTTATGAAAATTCGGAGGACAGCATGAAACAGCCTGAAATAGATTACTGGATTGCCTGTATGCTTGAGACCTATGACAATGTTTCCGATCTCAATGTCACCGTGGACAAGCCTCTGCAGGTGGAAACATCGGGAGTGCTTACCCCTGTAAAGGTCAAGCCTGAAGTTGCGCAGATTACCCCCTTTCAGTCCGAGGTGTTCGCTCTGAACGTCATCGGCGGCAATAAAAGGCTGCTCAAGGACCTGGCCACAACCGGCTCCTGCGACCTTTCCTACTGGCTGGGTAAAAAGGCCAGGTTCAGGGTCAATGTCTTTTCCCAGAAAACCAATCTTTCAACCGTATTAAGAAAATTGCCCACAGAGATTCCCACGATCAAGAGCTTGAATCTGCCGCCGGCGATGAACAAGATGTCGGATGAGCTGAACGGTCTGATTCTGGTAACCGGTGCAACAGGATCAGGTAAGTCAACGACCCTGGCTGCTCTGCTTAACAAGATCAACCATGAACGGGCGGTGCATGTGGTTACCCTTGAGGATCCGATAGAATTTGTCCATCCCCATCATCAGTCCACCTTCAACCAGCGGGAGCAGGGCAATGATTTCGATACCTTTGCCAATGGTCTTCGGGCCGCCCTGCGTCAGGCGCCCAAGGTGATTCTGGTGGGCGAGATGCGCGACCGGGAAACCATGGAGATCGGCCTCACCGCCTCGGAAACCGGCCATCTGGTACTCAGTACCCTGCATACGGTGGATGCCGGTTCCACCATCAACCGCTGTCTCGGCATGTTCGAGCACGATGAGCAGCCCCAGATCAGAAACCGGCTGGTTGACACCGTCCGTTGGGTTGTCTGCCAGAGGCTGCTGCCCCGGACAGGGGGAGGCAGGGTTGCCGCCTTTGAGATCATGGGTATGAACCTGCGCATCAGAGAGGTTGTTTTGAACGGTGAGTCGGAAGGCAAAACATTTTATGAGATTATCACTGACGGCACCGCCATGGGCATGACCACTTTTGATCAGTATATTCTGCAGCTTTATGAAAAGGGGCTGGTGACCGAGGAAACGGCCATGGGTTATTGTTCACGCAAAAGTGTCATGGGCCGTGGTCTTGACATGATCAAGTCCGCCAAGGGTGAAACCACCACCGGTATTACCGGCTTGAGCATGGAGGAGGAAAAGAAAGATAAGTATGATGCATTTTCCTGATCTTTCCAGCTGCTCATGACAGCTTTCAGTATTTTGGTGATAGATAAAATAACAGGATATGAGGTAGCCGATGATTTCTGCATGTCCCAACTGTGGCAAGACACTCAATTTAACGGAAGGCCAGCAGCAGAAGATTGACCATGCTGTGTCTGCTCTGTCGCCTGGTAAATCTCTGAAGTTTAACTGCCCCCATTGCCATAAGCCCATAGAGGTGCAACGTGATGACCGGGAGGGGGTGCGCCAGCCGGGGGCAAGGCATTCCTCCACTCCTGCCGGCCCCGGGCTGCCTGAGCCTCCCGGCCCACCTGATCGCAGCTGGCTTGAGCGGGGAGACCTGGGCAGCGGAGAGGTGCTCGAAGATGTGCCCCAGGTGATGATTCTGGTCAAGAATGAACAGATCCAGGCCGATATCATTCAGTATTTCGATGATATGGGCTATAAGGCCGTGTTGCCGCACACCCCTGAGGATGCCATCGAGCGGATGCGTTTTACAAATTTTTCCGCTTTGGTTCTGCATTCCGGCTTTGAAGGAAATCTGGGCGAATCGACTGTTCACGCCTATATGCAGGGCATGTCCATGCCGAAAAGAAGATATATCTATTACGTGCTGATAGGGCAGGAATTTAATACGCTCTACAATCTGGAGGCCTTATCCAACAGCGCCAATCTGGTAATAAATGAAGCCGATATCTCGGCCTTTCCGCTGGTGCTGAAAAAAGGGTTCCGTGATTATGACGAACTGTTCGGCCCTTATCTTGCCGCATTAGAGGCCTTGGGTAAGAGATAGCGCTGACTAAACCAAGCGGGAAAATGGATCTGATCAAGTGCTCTCCTGCATTTCCGGCAGTTATCTCAGTTAAGGAAGAAAAGAAAATAAAGAGAGCAGCAGCAGGGTGAGCGACATGGTAAGCAGCATCAGTCTGTTGGTTGCCGGGATATGGCCGGCTGCTATCTGCTGCCGGGCATCACCGATGGTCGGTTTGACCACCACCCGGCCAAAGTATGTGCTGCTGCCGCCGAGTCGGATGCCCAGCGCACCGGCTACGGCCGCCTCACCATGACCGGAGTTGGGGCTGCTATGGTTCTTCCTGTCCCTCCAGAATATCCGCCAGGATGATTTGGCGTCCAGCCCGAGCAGCAGGGCCGCCAGCGGCACGAGCAGACCGGTGAGCCTGGCCGGGATGAAGTTTGCCAGATCATCCAGCCGGGCCGCGGCCCAACCGAATTCCCGGTACCTTTCATTCTTATAGCCGAACATGGAATCTGCGGTGTTGATCGCCTTATAAAGCATCGCCGCCGCCGGTCCCCCGATAAAGGCATAAAACAGCGGCGCACACACCCCGTCCACCATGCTTTCCGCTACGCTCTCCACTGCGGCCCGGGCAACCTCCTCTTCGCTCAGTTTATCTGTTTCTCGGCCGACAATCATAGCCACCCGGCGCCGGGCTTCGCTAAGGTCGTGGTTCTGCAGGGCAGCATAAACCGCCCTGCTGTGCCGGGCCAGATCCCGGGCGGCAATGGTGGTGTATACAATGAGGATGGACACGGCTGTCCCGGCAAGGGGATGGATGCTTTGGGCGCTGTAAAGCAGGAGCAGCACAATCCCGCCTGATGCGGCGAGCATGAGCAAAAGGGTGAGAATGCCAGCCACCTTCAGGGGCAGCCCGGTTTTTCTGAAAAGATTCTCCAGACTGCTGCCAAGGGCGCCTATCCCTCTGACCGGATGCGGCAACCAGCGGGGGTCGCCCCACAGCTGGTCGAGCAATGCGGCAAGGATGATCTGCAGGGCCGGCGGCATCATAGACCAAGAAGGCGATAGACCTGATCCATGTCCAGCTGTGCCCGCACGGTATCAGCCAGGCGGTCAAAAGCAGGTTCCAGATCATAAGGAGCACAGATTCTGCCAGTGGGTTCAAGCCCTTTTTTGATGCGCAGCCCGTCAAGAAACCAGCGGCGGAAGTGGTCGTCGTCAAAGATGCCGTGCAGGTAGGAACCCCAGACCAGGCCGTCATCGGATGCAACGCCGCAGGTCCGACCATCGGAGAATAGGAGAAGGGGGGCATGGGATGACATGGTCTGGCCGTGGTGAATCTCATAACCCCGGATGGAAAGGCCGGAGAGCCGGTGCGTTCCCTGCTGGCGGGTCAAGGTCTTATCCCGGGCCAGTACGGTCTCCAGGTCAAGGAAGCCGAGGCCATTGATGCTTTGTCGCTGTGACTCCAGGCCGTGGGGGTCTTTGATCTGGCGGCCCAGCATCTGAAAGCCGCCGCAGATACCGATGATGGGGGTGCTTTTCCGGCGCAGGGCGGCAATTTTTGCGGCAAGTCCTGAGTGGTTGAGCCAGGTGAGATCCGTGGCCACATTTTTGCTGCCGGGGAGAATGACCGCTGCCGGCGCGTCGAGGTCTTCGGACGTGCGTATGATGCGCAGGCAGACATCCGGTTCCGCCAGAAAAGGTTCAATGTCGGTGAAATTTGCGATATGGGGCAGATCGATCAGGGCGATCTCCAGCACCTTGTCTTCTGTGTGCAGGCCGTCATAAATGCCGTTTTTAAAACCCACGGAGTCTTCTTCCGGCAGTCCCAGTCCGGCAATATAGTCGATCACCCCGAGCACCGGCCTGCCGGTTCGCTTTTCGGTAAAAACCAGGGCATCGTCCAGCAATGATTTATCGCCCCTGAAGCGGTTGATGATAAAGCCGGCAATCAGCGCCCGCTCCCAGGGATCAAGAATTTCCATGGTGCCGAGCAGGGAGGCAAAGACGCCGCCCCGGTCGATATCGCCGACCAGCAGCACCTTGGCACTGGCGTAACGGGCCATGGGCATGTTGACAATGTCATGGTGCTTGAGGTTCACTTCCGCCGGACTGCCCGCCCCTTCCATGATGATGACATCATGCTCCGCTGCCAGGGCATCATAAGCCCGGGTGGCCTGCAGAAATGCCTCTGGTTTGTATTCGAGGTAGTTTGCCACGTTCATATTGCCCACCGGTCTGCCCATGACGATGATCTGGCTGCCGGTATCGCTGTTTGGTTTGATCAGCACAGGGTTCATGCGAACATCCGGGTCAAGCCGGGCCGCTTGGGCCTGTACCGCCTGAGCCCGGCCCATTTCTTCACCATTTCTGGTGACAAAGGAGTTGAGCGACATATTCTGTGACTTGAAAGGCGCCACCGATACACCGTCCTGCAGGAGAATGCGGCACAGGGCGGCCGTGAGAATTGATTTTCCGGCATTGGAGCAGGTGCCCTGGAACATGAGGGCCGGGGTGCGAACCGTTGTGTTTTTGTTGAAGAGCTGGGCAAGTGACAGGGGCATATTTTTACTGGTCAGGATTTTTTTTGATCCGTCTTGCAGGACAGGAAGGTTTCATCGCTGCCTTGCCATTTAATGAGGGGCCAAGTATCCACTGAAAAATGAGATGATGCAAAAGAAAAATGGATTTCCCTGTAAAAAACGCACAATCATTTTAGCCGCCTTGGAATATTTAGTTCTCTTTTTAGGGGCATTTATCCGTCTGGTAAGGTGGTAATAATATTGAAATATATTCTCATTAATTTGAATGGTTAGCCGGTAACTTATGATTATCATACGGATTTTAACGGTGAGGACTACCGGCGCTCTCGTAGCATAACGCGCAAAGCAGAATTGATTTGTGGTTGACAGATGAATTGCCCTTTCAATATAAAATGATAGGAGACGATAAACTTCCATCATATGGGATTTCGGGTTGTCCTGGTTTTTCTAAAGATGGTCGGCAAGGGGATTACCTTTCTCCCACCCTTCTTTTCTGTCTGCTCACCTTTTTATCGCCCGCTCTGCCAGCCCACTCGGAATGAAGGGTGAGCGGAGGGCAGGCAACAATGGTTGTTTTACCCTCACCGTTCAGTATGCAAACAAAGGGGGGAAAACTTTTTTTCAACCGGCAAACTCGGAGCGGCTTCTGATGTTTTTTGAAAGATTGGACAGATATCTCGAGATTTTCAGTACTACGGTGATGATGGTTAGCATGTCTCTGGCGACCCTGGTTGCTTTCATCAACGTGCTTCGTTACGGCTTCAATATGTCGCTGAGCTGGGCCGGGGAAATGACCTCTTACCTGTTCATCTGGAGCGCCCTTTTCGGGGCCGCTTACGGCTTTAAAATCGGCATGCATCTTGGGGTGACTATCGTCATCCAGAAGCTGCAACCGAAAATAGCCAAAATCCTCCTCACCTTCAGCCTGATCATCATCGTTTCTTACCTGATTGCCCTGATCGTCTGGGGCTATAACTTCTGTGTCTTCAACTTTGAACTGGAACAGAATTCCGTTGATCTGAACCTGCCCTTCTGGCTTATCTACTCCTGTGTTCCGGTCTCCATGACCATCGCCTCGTATCAGGTTATCCTCAAAATCATCAAGACCCTGAAAACCCCGAGAGACCAGTTTTCCTATGACATGGTCATGAAGGAGCACTGAAAATATGGCAACCATTGTCCTCTTCGGTCTGCTGCTGATTGGTGTGCCCATTGCCGTGGCACTGGGTCTGTCCACCACCATTACCATGCTGCTGTTTACCGATCAGCCCACCCTGATCATTGCCCAGAAGATGTTCACCTCCCTGGATAAATTCGCTCTGATGGCCATTCCTCTGTTCGTTCTGGCGGGCAACTTCCTCTCCTAGGGTGGGGCAGCCAAGCGTATCATCCGCTTTGCCCGGGCACTGGTGGGTCACCTGCCCGGCGGACTGCCGATGTCGGCGATTTTTGCCTGTATTATCTTTGCCGCGGTGAGCGGTTCTTCCCCTGCCACGGTGGCTGCCATAGGCTCGATCATGATCGGCGCCATCCGCGCTGACGGCTACAGCGATAATTTTTCCGTGGGCGCCATTGTCTGTTCCGGTTCACTCGGCATCCTCATTCCCCCCTCCATCATCCTCATCGTCTATGGGGTTACTGTGGATCAGTCCATCGGTAAACTGTTCATGGCCGGGGTGGTCCCCGGTATTTTCCTTGGCGCTATGCTGATGCTGGTCACTTATATCGCCGCGGTGAAAGGGGGATTCAAGAAAACCAAGCGCGCTTCAAACAGAGAGATCTGGGACTCTTTCAAGGATGCCATCTGGGGTTTGTTCGTCATTATCATCATCATCGGCGGCATCTACGGTGGCCTGTTTACCCCCACCGAAGCAGCTGCCGTTGCTGCCATGTATGGTTTTTTCGTGGTGAAGTTCATTTACCGGGATCTCACCTGGAAGCAGATTCCCGAGGTGATCAAGTCATCGGCAGCCACTGCGGCCATGATCATGTTCATTATCGCCAACGCCATGCTTTTCGCTTACCTGCTGACCATTCAGCAGATCCCCCAGCAACTGGCGGCCTGGATCATCGGCATGAACCTCAACAAGTACACCTTTCTGATCTTCGTCAATCTGCTGCTCCTGCTGGCGGGAAACTTCATGGAACCGTCCAGCCTGATCATGATCATCGCCCCGCTTATCTTTCCCGTGGCCATGAAGCTGGGAATTGATCCGATCCACCTGGGGGTGATTATCACCGTCAACATGGAGATCGGTATGCTCACCCCTCCGGTGGGGCTTAACCTTTTCGTGGCCAGCGGCATTTCCGGCCTCAGCCTCGGGGATGTGGTCAAGGCATCGGTTCCCTGGTTCTTCGCCCTGCTGATCGGTCTGTTCTTCGTCACGTACGTCCCGCTCATCTCCCTGTGGCTCCCAAAACTGATGTACGGAGGTTAGCCAGTCTGTCTGCCGGCAGCTTATTCTTTTCCGCATAAAAAATTCATGGGAATACCCTTCACAATTGCTGCAGTCATCATGTCTGCAGCCGGAAACAACCTTTCAAGAGGAGGATATGCAATGCGTAAATTTGATTTTCTTGTCGGTCTGATGATAGTGCTGCTGGCCGCATCCCCGGTATGTGCCGGGCCGCTGGTTATTAAGTTCGCCCATGTCGTTGCGGTGGATACTCCCAAGGGACAGGCCGCCGAATACTTCAAAAAGCTGGTGGAAGAACGCTCAAAGGGTGAAATCAAGGTTGAGGTCTATCCAAATGCGTCCCTTTATGACGATCGCGCCGCCCTGGAAGCCATCACCATGAACGCCCTGCAGATGGCGGCGCCAAGCTTCTCCAAATTCACCACCTTTGTGCCGCAACTCGAGCTTTTCGATCTGCCCTTTCTGTTCAACGACAATGATCATCTGCATAAGGTGCTGAACGGCGACGTCGGCCAGAAATTGCTCAAAATGGTGGAAAAGAAAGGGATTGTCGGCATGGCTTACTGGGACAATGGTTTCAAACAGATGTCTGCCAACAAGCCCTTGATCAAACCCGAGGATGCGGCCGGCCTGAAGTTCCGTATCATGTCCTCCAAGGTGCTTGAGGCCCAGTTCAAGGCGCTCAATGCCAATCCCCAGGTGCTGCCGTTTTCCGAGGTTTACAGCGCCCTGCAGCAGGGGGTGGTTGATGCCTGCGAAAATCCACTGTCCAACTTTTATACCCAGAAGTTCTATGAGGTGCAGAAGGATCTGACCATGACCAACCACGGCTATCTCGGTTATATGGTGGTGGCCAGCAAACTTTTCTGGAAAAAACTGAGCGACCCGCAGCGTGAACTCATCACCCAGGCCATGAAGGAATCAACCGTTTATGCCAACAAACTGGCCGTGGAACTTGACGAAAAATATCTGGGCGAGATCAAGACGGCCGGCACCACGGTGATCGACCTGACCCAGGAACAGCGCCAGGCCTGGAAAGACAAGCTGATGGCCATCTATCCGGAGTTTTATGACAGCATCGGCAAGGATCTGATTGAGGGCGCTCTGGCGGCCGGCAAATAAGGAATTTTTTTCTCAGATCAAAAAAGGGAGGCATTTGTGTCTCCCCTTTACTTTCCGGGCCGTTCAATTTGATGATAAGCTGAAGGATTTTCCCTTGTCTTACCCTTTTTTCGCAGTTTCGAGGAGATTCCCATGCTGCAGAATTACCGCAACATCCTGGTTGCCACCGACCTTACGCCGAATTCCGTTTTTGCCTTTCAGCACGCGGTGATGATGGCCCGCCTGAGCAATGCACAACTTCAGTTGCTGCACGTAGTCCCCGAGGTGGATGCCTCGATCCGCGGCTATGTTTCCACCATCATGGGAGCGGGAAGCCTCGACAGGTTCGAGCAACAGCACGAGGAGAAAGCGCGCAGCCTCATCAAGATAAGACTGGAGAAATTTGCCAGGGAAGAGTAGGCCGAAGAGCCCGAGGGTTTGCAGAGGTTGAGCAGCGTCATGGTGAAACATGGGCATCCCGCCGCCGTGATTCTCCAGGTGGCCGACCAGCTCCATGCCGATGTGATTGTCATGGGCACCCATGGCAAGGGTGCCCTGGAATATACCTTTCTGGGCAGCGTAGCGAAAAGAGTGGTGCGCAAAAGCAGAGTTCCGGTTTTGCTCGTGCCGCTGCTTGACTAGTATTTTGTGTGGCATCAGTTTGGCGGGTGATGAAAATCCAATCATTTAAGAGAAGCGAATAGGGTTAAAAAAGCCTGACGCGACTATTTTGCAGGTAAAAAATTGATTTTCCGTTTTTTTCTGTGATATCCTTGTTGGGCAATCAAAATTTAATGCATTCCAGGAGGATAAGTTGATGCGGTGGAAGGATCTCTCGCTTTCTCTCAAGCTTGGCGTGGCGTTTGGACTCATTTTAGTCATGACAGCCGTTATCGGCCTGGTCTCCTATGCCGGTATCAAGAATATTGTCTTTAACGCCCATGAGGTTATTGAAGGCAACAGCATGCGGGCTGATATTGCTGCGGCGGAAATCGCCCACCTCAACTGGATGAAAAAAGTCAGTTCCTTTTTGACGGAAAACAGCAAGCAGGAGCTGGATGTGCAGGTTGATGACCACAAGTGCGCCTTTGGTCAATGGCTTTATGGAGAACACCGCAAGGAAGCGGAACAAAGGGTTCCCTCCATTGCCCCTTATCTGAAGGCAATTGAAAATGTGCACTACGACCTGCATACCTCAGCCGCCGACATAAAAAAGAATTTCCACCTGGCCGATCCCAACCTGCCGTCTGTTCTGGCTGAGCGGGAGATTGATCATCTGCGGTTCATCGATAAGATCAATGATGTGTTCAACGGCGTTGCCGCAGATTTTGATGTGGAGACGGATCCCCATAAATGCGGGCTTGGTGTCTGGCTTTACGGGGATGGCGCACGTAATGCCATCGCCATTGGACCGGAACTTGAACCTGCCATAAAAAGCCTCATCGCGCCCCATGAAAAACTCCATCAGTCGGTGCTGGATCTCAAGAAATATTGGCATGAGAATGACAAAGTACGCAGTCGCGAGATACTGACCACCGTCACCCTGCCCGCCCTCCATGAAATCGAACATATCCTTGGTGGTGTCCGAAGCGAAGCCGTTAAAGATCTTGCCGGCATGAAAACGGCCAACGATATATACGTGCAGCGCACCCTTCCCGCCCTGGCTCAGGTGCAGGAGGCACTGGCCAAAGTCAAGAATGAGGTTGATGCCAATATGATGACGGATGCCATCATGCTGGACAGCGCCACCAAGGCAAAGCGCAATGTCCTGCTTATCGCCCTGATAACGATCTGTTCAGGTGTTGTTCTTTCCGTTCTCATCGCCAGAAAGATTGCCGGCCCCCTGGTCATGGGGGTTGCTTTTGCCGGAAAGATCGCCGACGGTGATCTGCGGGAGAAGCTGGAAATTGAGCAAAATGACGAGGTCGGCAAGCTGGCCCAGGCGCTGAACGGTATGGCTGCCAAACTGCGGTTGATTATGGGCAGTATTGCCGAAAAAAGCGGTCAGGTGACCGCATCTTCGGAAGAGCTTTTTGCCGCTTCCGAAGAACTGTCCGGGGCCGCCGGGCAATTAAAGGAAGAAACTGCGTCAACCGCCAGCGCCACGGAAGTGATCACTGCCAATATCCAGGCTGTCTCTGATACTGCAGTTATGATGTCTGCCAAAACCCAGGAAATTTCCGCTGCGGCCGGCGAGATGTCGGCCAATGTCAACAACGTGGCTGCCGCTATTGAGGAGATGTCCACCTCGATAAAGGAGGTGGCTGAGAACTGCACCAAGGCCCAGACTTTTTCCAGCAACGGCAAGGATAAAAGTGATGCCTCCAAGATTCTGATCGCCGAGCTTGATCAGGCGGCAAGGGATATCGGTAATGTGGTAAACGTCATTACCGAGATAACCGAGCAGACCAAACTCCTTGCTTTGAACGCCACCATTGAGGCGGCCCGGGCCGGCGAGGCGGGTAAAGGTTTTGCCGTGGTGGCCAATGAGGTGAAGGATCTGGCCAAGCAGACAGCCGAGGCCACGGAAAATATTGCCCGGCAGATTCAGGATATGCAGTCAAGGACCAGGTCCGTGGTTGATGTGATCGAGGAGGTTTCCCATATCAATGAGGATATCAATGAGATCAATACCACCATTGCCGCCGCGGTTGAACAGCAGACCGCCACGGTGGGCGAGATCGCCCGCACCATTGCCGGCACCGCCCTCGGCGTTGACGGTGTTTCCGGCAATATCCGTCAGCTTTCCATCAATCTTGAGCAGGAGGTCATTGCCAGTATCAAAGGCGCGGCTGTCGGAGCCGGAGAAATTTCAGAAAATATCAATGGCATTAAAAGGGTATGTGGGGCCGGTGCCCAGAATGCGGCGGTCATCAAAAGCGCTGCCAGTGAGTTGTCTACTTTTGCCACCGAACTGCAGGGGCAGGTGGATAAATTCCGTTTGTAGCAGGCAGGTATCGGGTGGTTGAGCAACCCGAAAAAAAAGTTTTTACTCTGCTGTCTTGCGAAAGATCACCAGATTTCTCATTGCCCGGCTAAAAGGCAGGGTCAGTGGGATAATTTTCTCCAGGGTGTAAGGGCTTGCAGGGTGGTCAGTCCGCCACTGGCTGATTTCCTCTTCCGCTTTGGGGCCCTTCATGCAGATCACGGAGCCGTGGGTGGTGCTGAACGGCGCGGCAAGTTCCAGGAAATCACTGATATTTGCCACGGCCCGGCTGGTAATGCAGGCACAGGGTTTCAACTGACCGGACAAGCCGGGTTCAAGCCTTTTTTCTACAATATCGACGTTTTCAAGATGCAGGCTGCGGACAATATGCCGCAGAAACGTCACCCTCTTGGCCCGGGGCTCAACCAGGGTCAGAATCAGTTCGGGACAGGCGGCTTTCAGCACCAGACCGGGGAAACCGGCGCCTGTGCCCACATCCAGAAGTTCAGGATTGTCTTCACGGTTTAAGTGCGGCAGCAGAGTGAGCGAGTCCAGGAAATGGCTTTCCACTATTTCCTGTTCTGACGCCTGGGAGACAAGGTTCATCCTCCTGTTCCATTTGACAAGTTCCGTGTAGTAGCAAAAAAGTCTGTTGATGCTCTCTTCATGGCGGAGAATAATACCCAACTCTTTACAGCCCTGTTCTATGATCTCCCGGCAGGCCATGACGCAAATCACTTTTCCTCATCAAGCCTTACCGCCACAGAGCGGGCATGGGCGGTAAGTCCCTCAAGCTTGGCCAGGTTTTGGATGTGCTCGGCATCAGCCAGAAAGGCCCTGCGGGAGCAGGAAATCAGGCTGCTTTTTTTGAGAAATGTTTCCACGCCAAGGGCTGAAGAGATGCGGGCGGTGCCCATGGTGGGCAGAACATGATTTGGTCCGGCAACATAGTCGCCGCATGCCTCGGGAGAATAATCACCGAGGAAGATCGCCCCGGCATGCCGGATACTGGGCAGCCAGCTGAAGGGATCAGTCACCATGAGCTCCAGATGCTCGATGGCAATATCGTTGGCAATGTCCATGGCCTCGTCAAGGCTGCCGCAGACCAGAATCGTGCCGCGATCAGCCAGGGATTTGCGGGCAATGTCCTCACGGCTCAGCAGTTTCAGCTGTTTTTCCAGCTCCACTATGGTTCGGTCGGCAATGTCCTGGCTGGTGGTTACCAGAATGGCCAGGGCCTGGGGATCATGTTCGGCCTGGGCCAGCATGTCGGCGGCAATGAAGGCCGGTTTTGCTGTGTGGTCGGCAACGATGAGCACCTCGCTTGGCCCGGCGATCATGTCGATTCCCACCCGGCCGGTCACCTGGCGTTTGGCCTCGGTGACATACTGGTTGCCCGGCCCGACAATGACATCAACCGCCGGAATGGTCTCTGTGCCGTAAGCCAGGGCACCGATGGCCCAGGCGCTGCCGGTTTTATAAATCTGCCGGATGCCTATTTCCTGGGCCGCCACAAGCAGGGCCGGATGCACCATGCCCTGGGCATTGGGCGGGGTGACCATGATCCGGTGTTTGACCCCGGCAATGGCGGCCGGGATACCGTTCATCAACACGGATGAAACAAGCGGGGTCTTGCCCCCCTGACCGCCCGGCACGTACAGTCCCGCATAGGAAACCGGGCGCACCAGTCTGCCGGTGATGGAGCCGTCGTCCCGGGTCAGAATCCAGGACTGCTGCATCTCCCGCTCATGAAAGGTCCAGATGCGATCTTTTGCCAGCTGCAGGCTCTGCATCAGTTTGGCGTCCACCTGGGAGTATGCCTCCTGCAGTTCCGTCTCCGACACCTGGAGCTGGTCAAGGGTCATTTGGGGCGAGTCATATTTACGGGTGTATTCGAGCAGGGCCTCATTGCCGCGTTCCCTGATTGCCTGCAGAATGGCGCTGACCGCCTCGCGGCAGGACGAATCAGCCAGCTGGAAGCGGTAGGCAAGCTTGGACAAATTGCTTTTTCCCTGGGCTGACTGGGTGGTATAGGGGGTAATAATCATTTGATGACCTCATCTTCATTAAAAACCGGACATCTGGTGTCCGTACTGTAGTTTTTATAGGCTGCATCGGTATATTCGGGATGACATTCCAGGCAGAGACCGATACGCAGGATGCGGGCCAGCTCCTCCTTGTTGAACGGCCGAATTTCCGGCCGGGAACTTTTCTGCAGGGCAACCCCGTCAATGGTGACATAGCCGTCCAGGGGCGGGGTCTGTCCGGCTTCGGTGGCAAGTCCCTGGACGGTTCCGGCAAAGTGCCAGGTGCCGTTTTCTTTCCAGGCCTTGCCTTCACCCAGACCGAGTACCTTGGTGGATGTGTGACAGTCCACGCATTCCCTGCCTCTGGTCTGAGTGGTATGGGGATTGATGGCCGCCATGGTCAGGGTGTTGAACTGTCTGTCCGGTTTGCCTGCTTTGTTGATCAGGGTGACGATATCCTGACAGCCGGGGGTGACGATAACCACTTTGTCATTCCACATGGCCAGCATCGGCCGTTCATAGCGAAGATAGGAGCGACCCTCGTTCCACCAGCCCGGGGTTTCTTCCAGGGTGAGCTTGTCGAGATGGGTTTCCGTCATATCACGTTTGACATGGCAGCCGTAACATTGGGGAACCCAGGTGGAGTGGCAGGCCTCGCAGCCCACCCTCTTGTGGCCGGCAAAATCGCAGACCCCTGCTTTGGGTGGTCGTAAGGGATGTTTTTTCCCGTTGATCTTGTTATTGATAAACCAGGCCTCTCCTTCCTCGATGATATTATTCAATTTTTCATTTTTACGGGTCGTGCCAGGCACCTGTCCGGCCTGCTGCAGGCTGGTGCTGACATGGCAGGTGCCGCAGCTGATCTCAAGCTGCTGCTCATAGTGGGCGTAGTTCGTGCCGTCACCCATGATCTCGTTTCTGGTATGGCAGTCAATACAGGACATGCCCTGTTGATAATGGATGTCAGCCGGCAGGTTGAGATAATAGCGGTCACCCGGCAGCCTTTTTTCAGACATCTCGCCCTTCTTATAGGGAGTGCCGTAGTTTTCAGATTCGTACACGCCGGTATAGGATATGCCGATCCTGCCGCTGCGGTTATGACAGCGGATACAGTTGTTTATCGGTATTTTCTTGATGATCTGCGGGTGAATTTTGCCGGCCGCCTCGGCGGAGAGATTTTCGTCCTTGATGAAGTGGCAGGCCGTGCAGCCGCCGCCCTTTTCACCAAAAAAGCCGGGAAGATCCCCTTTCTGTTTCCACAGATGACAGGTGCCGCACAGTTTGCGGAAATAGTCCAGGGCAAGGGAGGTCTGGCCGCTTGCAATGAGTTTTTCCACCGAATAGTCGCCGTTCTGGTCCGGGGCTTCGCCCCAGTAATAGAGCAGGGTGGCAAGAATGCCGCGGTTGGTGGCCATCAGGGAATTCTTGACCTTTTTCACGTCAGCGGCATGGCAGCCCTCAATACCGCAGGTTTTCTCCACCACCCGCAGATCCCCCGGGTTTTTGACGATGCCCTGGTGTGCCTTTTCTTTGTCAATGGCCAGGAAATCACCCAGATGGCAGGGGGAGCACCCCACCACCAGGCGGTCATGGGCTGCGTCGAGTTTCTCCGTCTTATGGCAGCTCAGGCACATTTCCACCTGGCCGGAGGTGGTCTGGTAGAGTCGATCCGGACGATTGGTCATGTTTTCCCGGATAACCAGCAGGAGAACGCAGAGCAGAATGAAGAACAGGACAAGGCGGGACGAGGACATCTTATTCACTGAAGATCTGGGCTATGGGATAGCGGCGGCCGAAGCCGAAGGCCTTGGAGGTGACTTTCAGTCCCATGGCTGCCTGCTGCCGTTTGTATTCATTGCGCTTGATGCGACGAATAATATCTTCCACAATATCTTTGTCAAAGCCTCGGCTGACGATTTCAGCGATGGAAAGATGCTCCTCAAGATAGGCGCTGAGAATGGGATCAAGCATTTCGTATGGGGGCAGGTCATCCTGGTCTTTCTGGTTCGGTGCCAGCTCTGCCGTGGGGGCGCGGATTATGGTGCGGGACGGAATGATTTCCTGCTGCCGGTTGACAAAACGGGCAAGGGCATAGACCATTTGTTTGGGAACATCGGACAGCAGAGACAAGGCGCCTGCCATATCGCCGTAAAGGGTGCAGTAGCCCACCGCCATTTCCGACTTGTTGCCGGTGGAAAGAAGAAGGGCGTTAAATTTGTTGGCCAGGGCCATGAGCAGGGTGCCGCGGATACGGGCCTGGATATTCTGCTCGGTTACGTCCTCTTTTAGTCCGGCGAAAAGGGTGGAGAGAGTCTGGCGGAATGAGGCAAAGGTGTCTGAGATTTGAATGATTTCAAAACGGATGCCAAGGTTTGCGGCAAGAGTCCTGGCATCATCAATACTCTCCTGTGAGGTGTAGGGGGAGGGCAGGGCCACGCCGGTAACGTTTTCCGGGCCCAGTGCCTCGCAGGCAATGGCGCAGGTCAGGGCCGAATCGATACCGCCGCTTAATCCCAGCAGCACCCTGGAAAAACCGCATTTTCTGATGTAGTCCCGGCAGCCCATGGCCAGGGCCTGGAAAACAAGGGCTGTTTCATCATATTCGCAGGGGGACTGGGCAGCATGAAGCTGCTCCGTGTCAATGATGAGTATGTCTTTGCAAAATGACCTGGCCTGATGGCAGAGTCCACCATCACTGCCCAGCACCATGCTGGCCCCATCAAAAAGAATGGAATCCTGACCGCCAACCTGATTGACATAGACCAGTGGAATATGATATTTGCCGCAGAGCTGGGAGAAAATTGTCCGCCGCAACTGTTGTTTGCCGATGGTGAAAGGGGAGGCTGCAATATTGATGAGCAGATCGATTCCTCCATGCATCAGGTCGGCCACGGGGTTGGCCTGATAAAGCGGATGGGGAAAGCTGTCCTCGTCGTTAAAGATATCTTCGCAGATGGTGATCCCCAGGCGAAGTCCCTTGTAAGTAAATGGGCTGCTGGCCTGTCCCGGTTCAAAATAGCGGGCTTCGTCAAAAACATCATAGGTGGGCAGCAGACGTTTGTGGGCGCTGAAAAGAATATTGCCGTCCTCAAAGAGCAGGGCGCTGTTATGCAGGGGTTTGCCGGTGCTGCCGCTGTGGCGGGTGATGGCCCCGCAGAGCACGCCGATGCCCTGCGCTTCTGCAACAAGGCTGTGAATGGCGGCTTGCTGCTGGGTCAGGAAGGCCTCGTGCTCCAGGTAATCCTGGGGCGGATAACCGCTGATGGCCAGTTCGGGAAATACGGCAAGCTGGCAACCGGCGTTTTTGGCTGTTTCGATCTGCCGGGCAATATTGGCTATATTGCCGGTAAAATCACCGATCACCGGGTTTATTTGTACCAGGGCGAGTTTCATGGTTGTTATTTATAGCATAATAAAATGGCTCATGCCGCATCAATTTTTGGGCAAGTTTTGCTTGCGGTATCAGCATGTTTCATACTAATCTTGTTTGCACCATTAATTTTCCTGTAATCCTGAGCCAAAACGAGGCATTCCTTCATGCGCAAATATTTTGTCCTTGATACAAACGTATTACTGCATAATGCTGATTCCATCAGTTCTTTTTCCGACAATTATGTTGTGTTACCCATGTCGGTTATCGAGGAACTTGACAAGTTTAAATCCCGCAGTGATGAACTTGGCCGCAATGCCCGCAAAGTTATCAGGGATCTCGATCATCTCCGCTGTCATGGCCGACTGGCGGAAGGTGTGGAGATGGAAAACGGCGGGATATTGAAAATTGTCACCGAAGGGGATGATATCGTCTGCCCCGGGCTGAATATGAAGGTGGCGGATAACCGGATTCTTGCAGTGGCCTATACCCTGTTTAAACAAGGTGAAAAAGTCATTTTCGTCTCAAAGGATATCAACGCCCGTCTGAAAGCGGATGCCCTGGGCATCGGCGTTATGGATTTTGAGAAGCAGAAGATCAATTTTGATGAGCTTTTTTCCGGGTACCGGGAGCAGCTGGTGCCTGGCAAAATTATTGATATTCTGTATGAAAAACGTGAGGTGGAGGCTGAGGGCCTGGAGCTCCTGCCCAATGAATTCGTGCTGCTCCAGGATGAGGCTGACCCCAAGCACAGCGCTCTGGCCCGGGCGATCAACGAGAAAAAACTGGTAAGACTCAATCCCCAATATGATTCCGCCTGGCAGATTCGCTCCCGCAGCAAGGAGCAGCGGATGTGTCTGGAACTTTTGCTTGATCCGAGTGTCCAACTTGTAACACTGGTGGGTCAGGCGGGTACCGGCAAGACGCTTTTGGCGCTGGCCGCCGCTCTTGAAGAGGTGATTATCAATAAGCGCTACGAGAAGATACTGGTCTCACGGCCGATCATACCCCTTGGTAAGGATCTGGGTTACATGCCAGGCGATAAGGATGAAAAGCTGTCACACTGGATGCAGCCTATTTTTGATAACCTTACGTTTCTCATGGCCAGCGGACATTCCCCGAAAAACCGGCAGGATGATGAAACCGTGCGAAATAAGGTCGATAAACTGCTGAAGGATCATATCGTGGAAATGGAGGCCCTCACCTATATCAGGGGCCGCTCCATCTCCGGCCAGTTTGTCATCGTCGACGAGGCCCAGAATTTGACCCCCCATGAGGTCAAGACCATCATCAGCAGAGCCGGCGAGGGAACAAAAATGGTGCTGACCGGGGATCCCTATCAGATCGACAACCCCTACCTGGACTCCAGCAGTAACGGACTGACCTATACGGTGGAGCGGTTAAAAGAGTTGCCTATTCACGGCCACATCACCCTGAAGAAAAGTGAACGGAGTCAGCTGTCAGGTGTGGCGGCGGATTATCTGTAAGAGGGGTATTTAGCAACTGTTCGCCATGGCGAACATAACAGGACCAGAAACATATGAAATTCGAACCGAAATGGATTGCCTGGGAGATTACCCGACGTTGTAACCTCAAATGCGTTCACTGCCGGTCTTCTTCACAGCTTGAGGTCATAGGGCACCCAGATTTTTCCCTGGAAGAAGCCCGCCGGGTTCTTGATGATATCGCCTCCTATGGCAACCCTGTCATGGTGCTTTCCGGCGGCGAGCCTCTGCTGCGCAAGGATGTTTTTGACATTGCCACCTATGGCACGAGTAAAGGGCTGCGAATGTGCCTTGCCACCAACGGAACATTGGTCACCGAAGAAATCTGCGGCAAAATCAAGGAAGCGGGCATAAAAATGGTGTCGCTCAGCCTGGACGGCTCCACCCCCGAGGTACATGACAATTTCCGCAATCAGGTCGGTGCGTTTGCCGGCACCTTGAATGCCGCCGCCCTGTTTAAGAAGCATGGCATCTCTTTTTTGGTGAATTCCTCATTTACCAAGAGAAATCAGGAGGAGATCCCCAAGATATATAAGCTTGCCAAGGAAATCGGCGCCACAGCCTGGTATATGTTCATGATTGTGCCCACCGGCAGAGGCGAGGAGATTATGAAAGAGCTCATATCCATGGAGGATTATGAGAAAATGCTTGAATGGCATTACGACATGGAAAAGGAGGAGGATGATATTCTGGTCCGGCCTACCTGTGCACCAAGTTACTACCGGATCGTCTTGCAGAAAAAGAAGGAAACCGGTGATGATTTCCAGCGGCGCACCCTCAAATTTTCCACCGGCGGCTCAAAAGGGTGCCTTGCCGGGCAATTGATCTGCCTGATCGATGTGGACGGCAACGTGCTGCCCTGCAGTTATTTTCCCATGAGCGCCGGCAATATCCGGGAGAAATCCTTTAAGGATATCTGGGAGAACTCTAAACTTTTCCATGATATGCGTGATTTCAAGGCCTATAAGGGCAAATGCGGTTCCTGTGAATACGTCAGTGTCTGCGGCGGATGCCGCGCCCGCGCCTACGCCATGCACGGCGACTACATGGCTGAAGAGCCCTTCTGTTCCCATGTCCCGGCTAAATTAAAATAATCGCACGATTTCTGCTCTGGTTCATTGGTTGAATAACAGAGACATCTGCACCGTTTAGCGAATCAGCCAATCCACTCATCAAATACCAAGGAAAAAAGAATGAATACAAATTTTCTCAAGGCATGCAAAGGAGAAGAGGTCAGCCATACCCCAATCTGGATTATGCGCCAGGCCGGCCGATATCTGCCTGACTATCATAAAGTCCGTGGCAAAGTGACTTTTCTGGAGCTCTGCAAAACTCCGGAGCTGGCAGCGGAGGTTACCCTGCAGCCCGTTGATATCCTCGGTGTTGATGCGGCAATCCTCTTTTCCGATATCCTGGTGGTGCTCGATGCCATGGGGATGCCTCTTGAGTTCCGGGAAAAACAGGGGCCGGTGCTGCCCGCCCCGATTCGCAGTAAGGCGGATGTTGATAAGCTGATTGTGCCTGATCCGATCGAGAAATTGGGCTATGTCATGGATACTATCTACCTGCTGCGCCGGGAACTTGCCGACAAGGTGCCGCTCATCGGTTTTTGCGGCGCCCCTTTTACCCTGGCAACCTACATGGTTGAAGGCGGGTCTTCGAAGAATTTTTTCCAGACCAAGAAGATGATGTTTTCAGAACCGGAGCTTTACGGGGCCATGCTTGACAAGGTGACCGAATGCACCATCAGCTATCTGCAGGCCCAGGTTGAGGCCGGCGCCCAGGCCCTGCAGGTATTTGATTCCTGGGCCGGCGCCCTTGCCCCCTGTGACTTTTCAGAGTTTGCCCTGCCCTATGTCAGGAAGATTATGGATGCCCTGAAGCCAGCCGGTGTGCCGTTGATTTATTTTGCCAACAATGGCTCCACCCTGATGAATCTGTCCAAGACCTGCGGCGCGGATGTGCAGGGGCTGGACTGGCGGGTGAATCTCACCGATGCCATCAAGGTTTTCGGCCCGGATGTCTCCATACAGGGTAATCTTGATCCCTGCGCCCTGCTGCTGCCCGAGGACAAGCTGGAAAAAAGAATTGCCGGCATACTCGAGGAAGGTAAAGCCGCCCGGGGTCATATCTTCAACCTGGGTCACGGCATTCTGCCTGAAACTCCGCCGGAAAAGGCCAAGTTCGTGGTTGATACGGTACATCGTTTGTCAGCCAGGTAGCTCAAGGTGGGTAAGGCGTGAAGATTCCCACAATAGAAACCTGTCTGCAGCTGATGGACGATTACCGGATGCTGGACAACATCAAGGCCCATTCCAGGGTGGTGGCCCGGGTGGCGGAATTAATCACCCGTGGCTTCATGCAGACAAACGGCGAGAACCTTAACCTTGATCTGGTCATCTCCGCCTCTCTGCTCCATGATATTGCCAAAACCCAGTGTCTTGACAACCGCTGTGACCATGCCAAAGTAGGGGGGGAGATCTGCCGGGAACACGGTTTTGCTGAAATAGCTGATATTGTTGCAGAACATGTGGTGCTTAAAAGCAACGGCAGCGGGCCTATTACGGAAAAGGAAATTGTCTATTACGCGGACAAGCGCGTTAATCATGATCAGGTGGTCAGTCTCCATGACCGGCTCGACTATATACTCGATCGCTATGGCCGTAATAATATTGTCCGGCATGACATGATCCAGCAGAATTTCGACAAATGCCTTAGGATGGAAAAAAGGATTTTTGCAAATCTTGATTTCAGCCCTGAACAGCTGGCTTCCCTTATTATGTCAAAGCGGGATTGGAGAGTTTGACCATGGCGGATCAGTCGCAGACCATAGCCGTTATTCTGCTAAATTTGGGCGGACCGGAACGGCAGCAGGATGTGGAGCCTTTTTTGTTCAATCTTTTTTCCGACCGCCAGATTATCCGGCTGGGTCCGGCTTTTCTGCAGAAGCCCATTGCCTGGATGATCGCTAAACGCCGTGCCCCGAAAAGCCGTAAAGCATATGCCTTGATCGGCGGCGGCTCTCCTCTGAAAAGTCTTACCCTGCAGCAGGGTGCGGCCCTGGAGAAAGAACTGGGCCATGTTGGCAGATTCAAGGTTGCCATGGCCATGCGCTATTGGCCGCCATTTGCCCATGAGACCTTGCAGATATTTGCCGATCAGAATATTTCCCGTATCATCGCCCTCACACTTTACCCCCATTACTCCAAGGCAACCACCGGCTCTTCTCTTGATGATCTTCATCATGCTGCTGCCTCTTTTAAAGGATTTTTCGATATCACGGAGATTGTCGCCTGGCCGGACCAGTCGGATTATATCCAATGTCTGGTAGATGCCATTGTTGCCGGCATGAAACAGTACGGGGGTGACAATGCGCAACTGGTTTACAGCGCCCACAGTCTGCCGGTGCAGTTTATTGAGGAAGGGGATCCTTATCTGGATGATATGAATAAAACCATCGAGGCAGTGGAAAAAATTACCGGCATCAAAGGCCATCTCTGCTTTCAGAGCAGAAGCGGCCCGGTTGAATGGCTCTCTCCGTCAACCCCGGACATGCTGGAACAACTGGCGGGACAGGGGTGCAGCAAGGTGCTGATGGTTCCCATCAGCTTTGTTTCCGACCATGTGGAAACCCTCTATGAAATCGATATCCAGTACCGGGAACTGGCGGAAACATTAGGCATGACCCTGAAACGAACAGAATCCCTTAACATCACGCCCCGCTTTATTGCCGGCCTGAAAAACCTTGTCGAAACAGCTGCTCGACAGAAAAACTGGCTGTTCTGATTTTCCCATCTTTTCCCTGAGCCTCTTTGCGGTCTCTTTTTTCCCTAGAGAGAACCTGTCGTCTCCTTATCCCGCATTATCCACCCGGAAAAACTCTCACATAAAGCCATTATAGGAGTGCGCCGTCCAGTTGGACTTCCGCGCGTTGAGTTTTTTGCTGCTGCACACATGTAGCATTTGTATGCAACACATTATGTGGCGCGCACCATTTTCTGCTACACTTCTGCGTTTTCGGCTTGTGCGACAATAAGTAATAAAATCTTTATTTTCAGTAAGTTGACAGTTTATTTGCCTGTGCTGCTCTTTGTGGCACGTCTGGTGCTATATATAATTTAAAAGGCAAACACAACGCATCTTGCGAGAGATACAGGGAGGAGAAGCAATGAAAAATACAGCCAAAAATCATGCATGTACTTCGGTTATCGACGGCTACGACTACAATGAAGATATTGCTGAAGCAGCAAGTCATGTTGGAACCGGAACTATTTTCAATATCTGCGCGGTGATTGGTGCCTGGGGGTTGACATGTCTGGGCAGTGCCATCGTCCAGTATGGCATCGTTGACGTGATGAAGGGTTTTTTTGGAGCCATAGCAGGATAAACAAGGGGAATATCTCATTGCCGTAAAAAAAATCTATAAGATATTACGGGGAGTGGCCTCGACCAGTGGGTCTGATTTGGTTTTTCATTCACTGCGCGCAAGGAAAACAGAGCGGCAAGGCGATGGTTACCTGATACTCAGATTTTGGCGACAGCATAAACATCCTTGGTAAATCGGTATAACCCTTTATTTGTACACTCTGCATTATTTTGTAACAGTTTAGTTAAATCTTCAGGGGAAATGGGCGGAGAAAAGAAGTAACCCTGCATGAAGTAACATGAGTTTCCAATGAGAAATTTTATCTGTTCAACTGATTCCACCCCCTCATACCAACACTTCGATATTTATGAATAAATAAAAGCTGAGCTTGGGTATCAGTATGTCTACCTATCTATGATTTAAGCACATCTGGGAAAAGTACTCAATGACAAAAATATTTTAGATAAAATGAGGGGAATATGAATGGCACAATTGATCCTTTTCTTCATGGGACAAGGACAAAATGGTCCTGTGGTAGAGTGGGTAATGGCAAGAAGTCTGTATCTTGTGTTAGGACGCAATATCAATGGTAAGGGAGGGGTTTTAATCAAAAACGCATCCCCTGCTGAGGTGCGGAATTGCATGAAAAGATATGGAGCTAACCGGGTACCTGATAGCGTCGCATCCTGACACTGATGAGGATTCCTATGCCGGCCATGGTGGTAAGAAGCGACGAGCCCCCGTAGCTGAAAAGGGGCAGGGGCATGCCGACCACGGGCAGCATTCCCATGACCATGGCAAGATTGATGAATGCCTGCCAGAAGATGAGGGACACCACGCCGATACAGAGCAGGGTGCCGAATTTGTCCCGGGACGACACGGCACTGTTCAAACCCCAGAGGATGAGAAAAAAATAAATCGATAAAAACAGAACAGAGCCGACAAAACCGAATTCCTCGGCCCAGATGGAAAAGGCAAAGTCCGTATGACGTTCCGGCAGGAAATCCAGATGCCCCTGGGTTCCGGCCAGATATCCTTTACCGACCGTCAGCCCGCTTCCCACCGCGATCTTTGACTGCATGATATGATAGCCGCTGTTTAAGGGATCTGCCTCCGGGTTGAGAAATGTTTCAATGCGCTGGCGTTGATATGGTTTGAGAACAAACTTCCAGGCGATGGGGATGAGAGAGGCGCAGACGCCCAGCAGAATATTCAGTGTTTGCCATTTGAGTTTGACAAAGAGGGTCATGGAAACAAAGATAAAGCCAAGCATGAGGGCCGTGCCCAGATCCGGCTGTTTCATGATAAGCAGAAAGGGGACGAGTGTCAGGGCTATGGGGATTCCCAGTTCTTTTAAGGTAAATCCCTTGCCTGTGTCTTTCCGGGAATAGTAACTTGCCAGGGTGATAACGAGCATGAGTTTGGCCGGTTCAGACGGTTGCAGATTAAAAAAACCGAGGTTGATCCAGCGTTGGGCACCTGACTGGGTTTTGCCTAAAATCAGGGCATAAAGCAGCAATAGGCAGATGGTGCCGTACATGGGGTAGTTCCATGCCATGAAGATGCGGTAGTCGACACTGATGATGGCCAGCACCAAGCCCATGCCCATAATGAAATAATAGAGCTGCTTGATATAGACCGGGGTGCCCGGTGGTTTATCCGGATAAACTGCGCTGTAAAGGTTCATCAGGCACATGGTGACAATAAGTGCCAGCCAGATCAGGATAATCCAATCAAAATGCTGTAAGAGTCGTCGGTCAAAGCGTAACATAATGAAGGCTAAAAATTTATCTCAAGCTGTATCATAAATAAAGGGCTGGCAGGTTAAAGCAGTACCTGCCCCATCCAGGGAAGGAAGGTATTATAGTTAAATTTACTGGTCAGTTTCTACAACGATCTTATCCTTAAAATACTCTTCCAGCACCTGTTTGGCAATAGGCGCAGCCACCGAACCGCCATGGCCGCTATGCTCGACAAGCACCGTTATGGCAATTTCCGGTTTCTCCGCAGGGGCAAAGCAGGTAAACCAGGCATGATCCTTGTACTGTCTTGGAAGCAGCGACTGCGGTATGCTTTTGAATTTCGCCATGCGCACCACCTGGGCGGTACCGGTCTTGCCACCCACCGTAATCGATGACATTTTGGCGCTGCCGGCTGTACCGTGTTTAGTGTTCACCGCATCGATGAGCCCCTTTATAATGAGATTCCTGTCCTGAGCTGATCCGTAGACCGTGCCGAGAAGATCGGGTTGAATCTTTTTAATGGTAGCGCCCTCAGGGTCCATGATCGCTTCGATAATCTGGGGTTTATAGAGCTTGCCCCCATTAACCAGGGCCGCCGTCATGCGGCAGATCTGTAATGGGGTCGCAAGATCAAATCCCTGACCTATGGCTATGGAAAGGGTTTCGCCGTCCTGCCACGATTCATTTTTTTTCTTTTTCTTCCAGGCTGCGGTGGGGATGAGCCCGGGTTTTTCATTTTCCAGGTCAATGCCGGTTTTCTGGCCAAGACCTAAACTTTCTGCATAGGCTGCAAGTTTATCTACGCCGAGCCGTTGTCCGACCTGATAAAAATAGACATCGCAGGATTCGGCCAGAGCCCTCTGCAGGCTGATCGCGCCGTGTCCTGATGGTTTCCAGCAGCCATAGCGACGATTATAGATATTGAGCCCGCCGTTGCAGTAGAAAACGGTTTGCGGGGTGATAATTTTTTCACCCAAACCGGCCAGCGCCGTAACAATTTTGTATGTCGATCCGGGGGGATACTGACCCTGGATGGTTTTGTCGATCAAGGGATGCAGAGGGTCGTTGAGATGCTCCTGCCACACCTTGGTGGAAATACCGCCGATGAACTCATTAAGCTGAAGAGGAGGTGAGCTGGCCAATGTCAGCAGTTTACCCGTGTTGACATCCATGACCACCACGGCACCGCCGACCCCTTCCAGAGCTTTTTCGGCGGTCAGCTGCAGGTCTGTATCGATGGTCAGTTGCAGATCGTTCCCCGGCAGGGGGTCTTGATGCCGGAGTATCTGCTGTTCAAAACCAAGGACGTCAACCTCAAGGTAACGGTAGCCTTTTTCGCCCCGCAACTCTTTTTCAAAAAGTTTTTCAATTCCCATCTTTCCGATGAGGTCACCGCCCTGATACTTGTTTGCTTTGCGGTTTTCCAGCTCTTCCTTGTTGATCTGTCCCAGATAGCCGATCAGATGGGACGCCATGTTGCCGTATAGGTAATCGCGGCTTGGCACTGCCTCAACGCGGACACCCGGCAGTTCGAAATGGTGGTTTTCGATGTAGACCAGGGTTTGCCAGTCAATGTCCTCTTGCAGCAGGATCGGCATGTAGCGAGGCTGGCCTGATGCTTCCCGGATAGAGGTCAGCAGGTTGGAAATATCCTCATGCAGGATCTGCGCGAGCCGTTTTATCACCTCGTCCGGATTCGGGGCATCTTCCTTGGTCCAGACCAGATTGAAATATGGGCGGTTGGTGATGATAACCCGGCCGAATCGGTCAAGAATGTTACCTCGGGGTGCCTGGATCTGCTGGATGCGGATTCTGTTGTTTTCCGAGAGTTTTACGTATTCCTCACCTTTTTTGATCTGTAGAAACCAGAGTCTGGCGATGAGAATGGCGATGAAAACGATGATAACGGCTGTGGCAATATCAACCCGTTTTTTGAGGATGATCAGCTCTTCCTCATCGATTTTGTGTATTTTTTCGATTGTTCTCCGTATTCTGGGCATGATAAGAAATTAGGAAACGGGTTAATCCCTGAAAGTGTTTTTATTTTTTGGCCGGAGAAAAAGCTGGGCTGCTTTTTTAGGAGTCAGTATGGTGTAAAATGTTTCAAAAAGCGTAAAAAGAGGCAAGGTAATGATGGCGAGCAGCAGGATTTGCATGAGGATCTCTTTCCAGTTCCATATCAATTCATTTTCCGGTGCCAGGTATGATGCAAAAGTATAAAGAAGGCTATTGACAAAGAGATAGCTGACAATCACCAGGGGGATGCGATGGACCGCTTCGTGGATGGCCAGCCTTCGCGCAATTCCATGCAGCAGAAAAAAAAGCAACAGGTAGGTGATCGGGTAGATTCCCAGAAAAATTCCGGAGAAAATATCCATAATAAGCCCAAGTAGAAGTAACAGCACGGCACCATGGATGAACTTGAGCCGGATGGACACAAAGACTATGAGCACAAAAAAAGGATCAGGACTGCCGACCCACTGAGGCAGAATTGTCATCAGGGAGGTCTGCAGGATCAACAGAAAAACGCCAAGGAAAAAGTAGGAAATTACAGGCATGATTAATGGTATTGTTTCCCAAAGTCCTGATCTGCCAATGAATTTTCATGCATGATAATAATCAGATATTCAAGCTGCGAAAAATCTACCGACGGTTCAACATCAATTTGCTGAAACATTCCCCGTTTGCTTTTGGTGACCTCGGAAACCGTGCCCACCGGCAGACCTTTAGGGAAGATATCACCCAGGCCGGAGGTGACGATGGCATCACCTTTTTCAACATCGGCATTTTTTAAGACATAGAGAAGGTTAAAGCCGTTGCTGCCGTTTCCCTTGACAATCCCCTGTACCCGGTTTTTCTGGACGAGAACATCAATGGCGCTGTTCGGGTCATTGGCCAGAAGAACTTTCGAATAGTTCGGTGACGTGTCCAGTATCTGACCAACTACCCCTTCAACGGTGACGACCGGCATGCCCTTTTCCACCCCTTCGCTGCTGCCTCTGTCAATAATGATGGTCCGGAACCAGAGGGATGGATCGCGACCCACGATCTGGGCAGTCAGTGTGGGGGGAGGCAGAGAATCTTTGACCTGCAGCAGTTTGCTCAAGCGGACATTGGTGGCAACCGCCTCACGATACTTGATATTGGTTTCCTTGAATTTGTCAAGTTCTTCACTGAGTCTCTTGTTCTCATCCCGGATATGAACGAGGGCGATATAATCAGCCCAGACATTGGCTACGCCGGTTGTAAGGCGCGTAAAAACATACTGGCCTTTTCCTATCAGGTCGAGAGCAAGTCTTTGCGGTCCGTTTAATTCCTGGCGGCCCACGGTTGAGGCAATCAGAATGAGGATGAAGGTCAGGATGGAGCCGAAGAGGAAAAAAAGCTGGATCTGCTTTGATTTCTTATTTTTTTTTCTCATCAGGATAAATTAGTTGACCATCACCTCTTTGAGCACATCAATATTTTCCAAGGCCTTTCCGGAGCCGAGGACGACGGACGATAAGGGGTCTTCCGCAATGATAATCGGCAGGCCGGTTTCCTGTTTCAGCCGTTTGTCAAGATTACGCAGCATGGCACCTCCACCGGTCAGGACAATGCCCTGGTCGACAATATCGGCGGAAAGTTCAGGCGGGGTCAACTCCAGGGCCATTTTTACTGTTTCGATAATAGCATCAACCTGTTCGGAAATAGCCTGGTTGATCTCACCGGAGTCTATCGTTAAAGTCTTGGGTACACCGGACACAAGGTCCCGGCCCTTGATGTCCATCGTTTCGTAGGGCGGTTCCGGCATGACGTCGGCAATTGTCGTTTTGATGACTTCTGCGGAATGTTCGCCGATGGCAAGGTTGTGTTTCCGCTTGATATGCTGCAGTATGGCGTCGTCCATTTTATCGCCGGCAACCCTGACGGATTTTGCATAAACAATACCTGCCAGGGATATGACAGCTACCTCGGTGGTGCCGCCGCCGATGTCAACAATCATGTTGGCGGTAGGTTCCGTGATGGGGAGTCCTGCCCCGATAGCCGCGGCCATCGGTTCCTCGATGAGGTAGACCTCCCTTGCCCCGGCTGATTCCGCCGATTCACGCACGGCTCTTTTTTCAACCTGGGTGATGCCCGAAGGGACACTGATGATGATGCGCGGGTGAACAAGGGTGCGTCTGTTATGCACCTTGTTAATGAAGTAGCGCAGCATGGCCTCGGTTACTTCGAAATCAGCAATAACGCCATCCTTAATGGGGCGAATGGCGACAATATTTCCAGGGGTCCGGCCAAGCATCATTTTCGCTTCCTTGCCCACGGCAAGAACCTTGTTGCTGCGGTGATCCTTTCGCACCGCAACCACGGAAGGTTCACGCAGGACAATGCCTTTCCCCTTGACATAGACCAGGGTGTTTGCAGTGCCGAGATCAATGGCCAGATCGTTTGATAGCCAGCCGAATAATGAATCAAAAGGAGAAAACATCTATGTGCTCCCTTACGTAGTTAAATTTGACAAATATTTATGATCAGGAACCGGGTCATGAACAAGCATGCAAGACCGGCAATGGGATTACGTAGAGGAAAACTTTCAAAGAATATCCCAACAATTGCGAGATATGTTTGATCGCTCATACTACTTAAGCCTTAACAAGAACACCTTAGCAAACAACAAAAATGTTCGCAAGAAAAATGCTTTGCAGCAAGAATTTATAGGTGTGGTTACTCAATGTGTTAGGTGGGGCGGGGAAAAAAACCTTGACAGTCATTATTCATTAATATTATAAGTGCTCAAAATTTCGACCGCTGTGTGGGGCTATAGCTCAGCTGGGAGAGCGCTTGAATGGCATTCAAGAGGTCACCGGTTCGATCCCGGTTAGCTCCACCATTTTACTTAGCGACAATATTGATTAGGGAGTCGCAAAATACATATTAATAATGTTGCGGTACGATCTGCCGGATAACAAGTTATAAGGATCTTTAATCGGGGAGGGCCTATAAGTTTTTCCTTATATTAAAGATAGCCTCTGTCGGTACTCAAGAATTGGCCTTCTTTTACACCGCAGAGGCTTTTTTGTTTTCTTTGATGTAAACCGGTAATATATCCTTAACGGAGTTTTATCATGTCATCAGGCAAAAATCAGGGTGACGCGCAGGACAAGGCAGCGTTCAAGCCGATAACCGATGAGGCGATCCTCAAGGTCACCAAGGAAATAGTCGTTAAGTTTATTGAGTGCGGTCGGCTTTCTCCTGCTAATTTTGATGAGACTTTTGAACAGGTTTATAAGAAGGTTTTGAGCACCGTTCGGTCATGACCTATCCGGAAGAGGGGGCAATGCTTGATACCTCTCTGAATATCTATCCTGAGTCCCCTCGGCATATCCATCTCATGGGTGTGTGTGGTACAGGAATGGCCGCCATGGCGGGTATGCTGAAGAATCAGGGTTACCACGTCTCCGGTTCAGACAGCCATGTTTATCCTCCCATGAGTGAATTTCTTGCCCGTACCGGTATTCCTATTCTTGAGGGATACCGTGCAGAGAATCTCGATCCCCGGCCTGATCTTGTTGTTGTGGGTAATGTCATTACCCGTAAAAATCCCGAAGCCGTTGCCCTGGCAGAACTTCGCATTCCCTATTTGTCATTTCCCCAGCT
>JAHIVT010000043.1 GCA_018816555.1 Pseudomonadota bacterium | reverse complement strand
TCAATAATAAATCGTTTCATTTTTTCACCTGCGGGATGATGTTTTTCGACAGGCGAATATTGCAATATTTTTTGTTAAATTTCAACATGTTATTTGATTCTGCAGACGATTTTTACTGCAAGAATTTCACGGATTCAGGATATTTTGATTCAATAAAGGCTGACCCGAGCCTGTTTTGTAGGTGTTTAAATGAATTTGTTTCAACAGAATGAAACAAAAAATTGTCGTTTTTTCAGCTTTTGGTTCGGCAATTATCGAATTATCAGTAATCCATATTTTGGTGAGTGGAAGATACACGGCCCCGCAAAAACTTCCTACTCGTCCAATTACAATGTTCTTTTCTGTTGAATTATAACTATTCGCACACCCAATTATTCCGTTGGCACCATAAACCTGGTAATCATAAGTATCATCCCTTTCAGGTGAAGCCTTACCATTCTTGAAGCCAAGTATGTCACCCAACCTCCCAACTCGCCATCCTTTCGGGATCGGTCCTAATTCGCTGTCCTGCATTTCGTCGGTGGCGCCGGGGAAGCGGAAATCCACAAACCATTCCTTGAAAATCGCCTGGGCGATGCCCTCCAGGGTGGCGTTGGTCTGGTGGTTTAGTTCGATTTTGTTGTCCAGCGCGGAGAGGATGGCTGCTATGCGGGTTTGGGTGGCTTTTCGAAGAGGAACAGTGACCTGTATGGAGTTCAAAATTGACTGATTTATCAAAGGCTGGCTAGAGCCTGCCCTGTGACTATTTAAATCAATTATTTTTAATAGATAAAACAAATATGAGCCGTCATAATATGGCTTAACTTTGCCTATAATCGCATTATCCGTTACCCAGCATTTACCATGATGGTAATAAACACTGCCGCAATAAGCTCCCACTCGACCAATAATAATAGTCTCAAGTTCACTATTTGATTCTTCGGTATAACCAATGATCCCATTACTGCCAAAAACAGGATTAAAACCTGTATCTTTTCTCTCAGGCGAAGACTTCCCATTTCTAAATTCAATGGCTTCCTCCAGTGTAATGCTCTTCCACACCTCACCACTCATCCCAGATCTCCCCCTAACTCAGCTTCAATCTCCTCCACCGTCGGCAGGCAGGACTTGAGGCTTTCCGGCAGGGCGCGGGTCAGCTCGTAGTCGGAAATGCCGATGGGTTTGTGGATGTCGCGCAGGGTATATTCGGCCAGGATGCGGTCCTTGGTCTGGCAGAGGATCAGGCCGATGGTGGCTTGATCGGTTTCGTTTCTCAGCTGGTCGTCCACCACCGAGCAGTAGAAGTTCATCTTGCCGGCGTACTCCGGTTTGAAGTCGCCCTTTTTCAGCTCGATAACGATGAAGCAGCGCAGCTTGAGGTGGTAGAACAGCAGATCGAGGTAAAAGTCCCGGTCGCTCACCGCCAGATGATACTGCCGGCCGACAAAGGCAAAGCCGGCTCCCAGTTCCAGCAGGAATTTTTCCAGGTGCCGGACCAACCCGGTCTCCAGCTCTCGCTCATGAAACGGTTCCTCAATGGTAAGGAAATCAAAGAGGTAGGGGTCTTTGAGCAACTGCCGGGCCAGCTCCGATTGCGGGGCGGGGAGCCGGGCGGCAAAGTTGCTGACCGCCTCTCCCTGCCGATCATGGGCTTTGTTTTTGATCATCGCGGTCAGCGTATCCCGGCCCCAGCCCTGTTCGATGGTTTGCTGCATGTACCAAAGACGGGCAGGAAGGTCCTTGACCTTCTCGATGAGGATGACGTGATGAAACCAGGGAATACCGAAGGCAAGCTGCGGGGAGATGGTGGCGTGGGGGAGGGGTAATTGTGCCGCACTCTGCGGCACAATTGGATTTGGCTGGTCATCCGATGTTTGCAAAAGTGCCGCGACCTGCGGCACCAGATTCGTCACGGGTTGCGGCAGATTCTGATATTCCCGGTAGAACCGCAGCATGCGCTTGATATTTCGCTCGGAGAAGCCTTTGACCTCGGGAAGTTCGTTTTTCAGATCAACAGCCAGGCGGGGGATGACACCCGTGCCCCAGCCTTCTTTCTTCTGTCGCTGATGGATGAGGCGGCCGATATCCCAATACATGGCGATCATCTCCGCATTGGCTGAGAGAGCCGCCTTGGTCTGCGCCTGACGGATTCGGTCCTTGATCTCGACCAGCAGAGCACCGTAAAAGGCCAGATCAGAACTCATAACCGATCCCTTTCAGGTTCTCGCGAATGGTATTCTCCAGCTCTCTGCCCCTGGTAAACTGCTCCGCCAGTTTGGCGGTGAGGGTCTTCATCTTATCATCAAAGGGAATGCCGTCATCCTCCTCCGCCTCGGTGCCGACATAGCGGCCCGGCATGAGGACGTAGTTGTTTTTCCGTACCTCATCCAGGGTGGCCGATTTGCAGAAGCCCGGTTTGTCATGGTATGTCGTCGTAGGGGCGGGTTCCAAACCCGCCCTGATGGTGGAAACAAAAGGGGGGGCGGGTTTGGAACCCGCCCCTACGGAACCCGGTCCGACATTGCGCCAGGAGTGATAGGTGTCGGTGATCAGGGCGATGTCGTCGTCCGAAAACTCCCTGTTGCGGCGGTTGATCATGGAGCCGAGCTTGCGGGCGTCGATAAAGAGGATCTCACCCGAACGGTTGCGGAATTTGCCGTTGGTTTTGTTGCGGGCCAGAAACCACAGGCAGGCGGGGATCATGGTATTGTAAAAGAGCTGAGCCGGCAGCGCCACCATGCAGTCGATCAGTCCGGCCTCAATCATGTTTTTCCTGATCTCGCCCTCGCCGCCGGTGTTGGAGTTCATGCTGCCGTTGGCCAGCACGATCCCGGCTGTGCCGCTGGGGCTGAGCTTATGGGCGAAGTGCTGCAACCAGGCATAGTTGGCGTTGCCGATAGGCGGTGGAAGCGGCCCGTATTTCCAGCGATGGTCGTCGCGCAGGTGTTCACCGCTCCAGTCGCTCACGTTGAAGGGCGGATTGGCGAGAATGAAGTCGGCCTTCAGGTCTTTGTGTTTATCGTTTAAAAAGGTATCTCCCAACTCGATTTTTGCATCGATGCCGCGAATGGCCAGATTCATCTTGGCCAGACGCAGGGTGGTGGGGTTGGATTCCTGACCGTAAATGGAAAGATCCTTGATGTTGCCCTGGTGCTCCTCCACAAAGCGTTCGCTCTGCACGAACATGCCGCCGCTGCCGCAGCAACCGTCATAGATCCGACCGTGGTAAGGTTCGAGCATGGCGACCAACACCTTGACGATGCTTTGCGGAGTCCAGTACTGGCCTCCTTTCTTTCCTTCGGCATCGGCAAACTGGCCAAGAAAATATTCATATACCCGCCCCAGCAGATCTTTGGCCTGGTGGCCACTCTGGTTGAAGCCGATGGTGCCGATCAGGTCGATGAGTTCGCACAGGCGCTGCTTGTTCAGTTCCGGGTCGGCGTAGATCTTGGGCAGCACCCCCTTGAGCGAGGGGTTGATCTTCTCGATGGCGTCCATGGCCTCATCGAGCCACTTGCCGATCTCCGGTTGCTTGGCATGGTCCTGCAGAAACTGCCAACGGGCCTTTTCCGGCACGAAGAAAATGTTGTGGGCCAGGTACTCGTCGGCATCCTCAGGATCGGCCCCAGCAAACTCCCCTGCGCCCGCCTTGAGCTTTTCGTGCAGATCTTGAAAGGCATCCGAGATGTATTTCAGAAAGATCAGACCAAGGACAATATGTTTGTACTCGGCGGCGTCCATGTTGGAACGGAGCTTGTCCGCCGCCGCCCACAGGGTTTTTTCCAGTTCGTTGTTTCCAGCCATATATACTGTATTCCTGTCTTTACAGTTGACATCGGTATTGTAAAATTCGACAGCCGTACAGTGCATGATAAATTACTGATTTATCGCCACGAAAATTCGGTGCCGGTGTTTTGCCCTCAAGGGCAATAAATACGAAACATTAATTTTGCCAGACCATCTGTAATTATATGATTTCTCGACAATTATCACTTATGAAAGGAATTGCCAAACGATATTTAAGCGCAGCAACTGTTCACAGCCGATATTTACCCATTATAGGTAATATCCAGATCTGTCATTCCACTGATGGGAAAAAAATCCCCTGATATTTCAACTTAACCAGGTCAGTAAAGCTAGCTGAAAAGGGTAATAACCTGCTTCAATTTTATTGATCAGCAAGTCCCTTGAGCATCTTGCCCGCACCATAGGAGGCAAGCTCCTCGGCGGTCAGCCATTTCATTCCTTCTTTGAGAAACATGGGAGCATCAAAGAGATTTTCGGATAATGATGACTGGGTTTTGTCAAAGTTTGCTTTCCAGGCAAGCTTTCCGTCGGCCACCTTGACCACAAAAGCGGAAAAGGCAACAGAGGCAGGGGACTGCACGGACATGGAACTGCCCTCCCTTTGCTTGTAGCGCCAGACCAGGCCGACCATGACATGATCAACCCCCAGTTGTCTGCCGAGTTCGATGGCGAGTTCCCTGGGGGTCCTGTTCTGCTTTTCCGTTAAACCATTATAGGCAGCTTGTACCTGGGCGGCGGGCACAACGTTGTCACCATAGGTTTTTTTCAGCTCCTGCTGGAAGATGTCGGTCAGGATCTGTCCGGCGTCCGACTGCAGGTCATCCATGAGAGTGCAGAGGCCGCGTAGCTGGCAGTCAAGGCTTTTCTCCAGTTTATGTTCCTTGATGGCATCGCTGCCGCCCAGCAGAAAGGGCATCAAGGCAATTCTTTCGATGCGGTCCGTTGTCTGCCCTGTCTGGGCCTCGGCCTGACCGGCAACCGTCATGAAGAATGAGAAGACCAGCACTGCACCTGTCAGGGTTTGCCAAAAGAAATTCTTAAATGGGATCATGGCTGCCTCCTTGCCAATGTTTTTTTATGGATTTTTATGAAGTCAGGAATGTCAGGTTCGAAGTGAAAAGCATCTCATCAGTCTTTACAACTTTTACCGCATTATACCGCTAAAATTGCAAGGCAACCCGCCTTTTTAACCAACATGGCGAAAATGATCCTTCTGTTTTGGGCAGAATCTATCTGCAACAGGCTCAGCTTTTCCCCTGTTGATGAAAGGGCTATTGCCCCAGATAGTTAAAAAGAAGATCATGCCACTGCTGTTCATCCAGTTGTGTCAGCAGAACACGGTTTATCTGCTCCCGCAGCGGGCTGCCGCTGGGAACACCGATGCCGTACTGCTGGGTCGCAAAGATTTGTTTCAGGACCATCAGTTCATTGTCATACTCATTTTTCACCAGGTAGCGCAGGGTGGGAGCGTCATAGACCAGGGCCTCGATATTGCCGGCGGCCAGGGCTTGCAGGCCGGCCGCGGCGTTGGGAAAGGTCTGGTAGCTGATGTGCCTTTGATCAAGATAAGCGGAACTTGTTGAGGAGGCCATGGTGCCCACCCGCACCCGGGGGAGGTCTTCAGGTCCCTTGACCAGGGACTGCAGATTGGAGATGGTCAGCGATGAGGTGATGGCGGCGGTGAAACTTGAAATGACAATAATCGCCATAAACATCCATATGGTGGCAATAATTCTTCCCCCCGGGGTTTTCGGTGCCTTGTCGCCATAACCCACGGTGGTCATGGTAACGGCAGACCACCAGAAGGCCGCACCGAGACCTTTCGCCGGTGTGCCCCCGAAGTGTTCCCTGTTTTTGTCCTTTTCCAGGAGCCAGATCAGCAGGCCCACGGCACCGACCAGCACGGCAAGGGAGAAGACAGCTTTGAGAAAGTTCAGAGACAGGAAGCGTTTGACAAAGGCGAACAGGCCTTCACTTTCCCCCTTTTTTGTCGCGATTCCCAAACCGGTGGTATAAAAGGGGTGGGTGAAGTCAAAGAGTTTTTCCCTCTCCGCGGTGATGGTCAGGGCAGAGAAGCCCACATCCAGGCTGTGATCGCGCAGGCCGTCGAGAATGCCCTGCAGCGGCAGTTCCCGGTATTCATAGGATAAACCCAGTTCTGCGGCGATGGACTCCCAGAGTTTGATGCTGATCCCTTGCCAGTGGCCGTCCGTCCCCTTCATGGAAAAGGGAGGCGTCTCCTTGATGCCGACAATGAGTTTGCCGCCAGGATTCTGTTTTTCACCTGCCATGACGGAGGAGCAGAAAAAAATAAGAAAACAACATAACAGAAATATGGATTTATTTTGCATTCTTCGTTATCCAGGTAGTAGCATGCACCATGCATTATGGTCTGAGTTTCCGATGCGGGCGAAATTGGCGTTTGCAGAAAAACAAAACATTTCTTGTATAATCATGATGACTGCACGGGTCGGAAAATGTAAAGTGCTGATTATTGCATATTTGTCTCATTTATTCAAACATCTATCAGCTGATGTGGCCGAAGGGATGAAGGGGCGGGCCTGATTGTTCCCTGTTCCCCACGGCAATTCCGGAGAGAGTGAGCATGAAAGCTGTTATTTTTTTGCTGGTCGCTGTTTTCGTCAACGCAATATTTCTGCCGCCCGTCAGCGGCAGCGAGCAAAGCATCAGTCTGCGGGAAGCAATTCTGACAAGCTTTACCAGCAACCATGAGCTGAAAGGCCGGCAAAGTCAGTTGGGGGCCAGTCAGGCTGATATCGGCATTGCCAGAAGTACCCTGCTTCCCTCCGTTGCCATCGAAGAAAAGTTCCAGCGCACTGCCAATCCCACCTATTCCTTCATGTCAAAGCTCAATCAGGAGCGCTTCACCGCCCAGGATTTTGCCATTGATTCCCTTAACAATCCCGACGCGATCAACGATTTCCAGACCATGTTCTCCATCGAGCAGCCGCTTTTTGTCAGACAGGCGAGCATCGGTCTGGATATGGCGAAAAAACAGTATGAGATAGCAAACCAGCAATTTCTGCGTAAAAAAGAAGAGATTGCCCTGGAGGTGGTCAAAACCTTTCTCATGGTGCGGACCAGCCGGGAATATGTGGATGTCACGGCAAAAGGGGTTGATGACGCCAGGGAGCACGTCAGGCTGAGTGAGCTGCGGTTTAACAACGGGCTTGGCCTTTACTCCGATACCCTGCGGGCACGAACCGCCCTGGCCGATGCGGAGCAGAAGCTGGTGAGCGCGCAGAAAAATCATGATGTGGCCAAGAAGGGTCTGGGGCTGCTTCTCGGCCTTGAGGATTCGGTGGATGCGGGGCAGGAGAAGCTGGATCTGCCGCTCATGGAAATGGACTACTACACCAAGGCCAGCCTGCAGCGGGAGGATGTCAAAGCCCTTGAGGGTCAGCAGGAAAACGCCAGGAAAAACCTGGCACTGGCCAATGCCGGCTATCTGCCCACCGTCGGTCTGGCCGGTTCCTATATGCTGAACGACCATAATACACCTCTCGGCTCCGAAGGGGATAGCTGGCTGGTGGCCGCCGTGCTGCGCTGGCAGCTCTTTGACGGCACCAAAAGAGAATACGAGCGGATTAAGGCCAAACATCAGATTTCCGAGACGGACCAGTATCTGCAGGGCATGAAAAAGGCGGTGGAGTTCAAGGTTTACGAGGCATACCGGTCGGTGGAGGAAACCAGCAAAAATCTTGAACTGGCCCAGTCCGCCCTGCTCATGGCCGAGGAAGGGCAGCGCCTGGTACAGGTCCGCTATGAAAATTCACTGTCGCCGTTAATTGATCTGCTCGATGCCCAGATGGCCCTTGACCATGCCCGGGCCGTGGTGGTTGCCAGGGAAAATGATCACGAACTGGTCAAGGCCACTCTCAGCTTTGAGAGCGGCACCATTCTCCATGATTTGCAAGTTGAGACCCAATAACAGGGAGTTATATTGATGAAAGGAAAAATTGCCAAGGTGTTGATCGTTGCGGTTTTGTCCCTGGTAGCGGCAGGTTGCCGGGACAAAATAGGTCCGGGAACCGCCGAGGTCAAACGGCCGGTGGTGTCCGGCGTGCAGTCAACTGAGATCGCTGCTTCCGAGATTGACAATTATTACGAGTCTTCGGCCACGGTCAAGGCGAAAACAGAAAGTGTGGTGGCGGCGCGCATGATGGGCACCGTGACCATGCTCCAGGCCAAGGAAGGAGACCTGGTCAAAGCCGGCCAGCTTCTGCTTACCCTGGATGACCGGGATGTCAGACAGAAGATCAATGGTGCCCGGGCCGCCCTGGCCGAGGCGGAAAGCGGTGTGGCCGCAGCCGCGAAACAGAAGGAGCTGGCACAGACCACCTATGGCCGCTTCAAAAATCTTTTCGACGGCAAGGCCCTGACCAGGCAGGAACTGGACGAGGCTGAGACCCGCACGAAGGTGGCTGAGCTTGAATATGAGCGGATGGGTGAGATGGTGAAAAGGACCCGGGCGGGTCTTGCGGAAGCCAAGGTGTATCAGGATTTTACCCGGGTAACCTCGCCGGTTGACGGCGTGGTGAAAACCAAGCAGATCGAACTGGGCACCATGGCCATGCCGGGCGTGCCGCTCTTTACCATTGAGGACAACTCCTCTTTTCGGCTGGAGATCGGGGTGAACGAAACCCTGGTGGACCGCCTTGCCTTGGGGCTGCCGGTTGTTGTCACCATCCCGGCAACCGGCATGGAGCTTTCCGGCAAGATCTCCGACGTGGTGCCGGCGGTTGACCCCAGAACGCGCAATTTTCTGGTCAAGATCGACGTGGTGGGAGAGGGGTTGCAGAGCGGAATGTATGCCAATGTGCGCATTCCGGTGGGCAAACGCTCTACCATCCTGCTGCCCCGGGAGATTATTGTCGAAAAAGGGCAGTTAAGCGGGGTGTATACCGTGGACGGCAACAATGTCATCACCTATCGTCTTATCCGTCTCGGCAAACTTTACGGCGATAAAAGGGAGATCCTCAGCGGGCTGCAGCCGGGAGAAAAAGTGATAACCGGCGGCGTGGACAGGGCGGTGGACGGAGGTCTGCTGCAAGGGGATAAAGGGCAATGAAAGATATCGGCATTTCCGGCGTCATCGCCAAGGCGTTCATCAAATCAAAGTTGACGCCGCTTATCGTGCTCGCCTCCCTGCTGCTCGGCGTGTTCGCCGTGCTGGTTACCTCCCGTGAAGAGGAGCCGCAGATTGTCGTGCCCATGATCGATGTCATTGTCACCTATCCCGGGGCAACGGCCAAGGAGGTGGAAGAGCGGGTTACCAAGCCCATGGAGAAGTTTCTGTGGGAGATCAAGGGCGTGGAATATATCTATTCCATTGTCAAGCCCGGCATGAATCTGACCATTGTTCGTTTCTATGTGGGCGAGGACATGGAAAAGAGCCTGGTTAATCTGCACACCAAGCTCATGTCCCATTACGACCGGATCCCCGCCGGGGTTTCCCAGCCCCTGGTCAAGCCCAAATCCATTGACGATGTCCCGATCCTGACCCTGACCCTGTGGAACGAAAAGGCTCAGTATTCAGGCTATGAACTGCGGCGGGTAGCCGTGGAGGTGGCCGACGAGCTGAAGAAGGACATGAATGTCTCGGAATTTTCCGTGATCGGCGGACAAAAACGGCAGGTGAGGGTTAACCTCGACCCGGCCCGTCTCCGGGCCTACCACATCCCGGCCGTGCAGATCATGCAGACCCTGCAGCAGGCCAATTTTGTGTTGCCTGCCGGCGCCTTTCCCGAAAATAATGAGGAGTTTCTCGTTGAAACCGGCGGATTTCTCGAAAATATCGATGAGGTGGGCCGGGTGGTGGTGGCGGTTGCCGACGGCAAACCCATCTACCTGTGGGAGGTGGCCAGCTTGACGGACGGGCCGGAGGAGCCGGCTGACTACGTGTTCATGGGCAGCGGGCCGGCGGCCGCTGACAAGGACATGCCGTCTCTTGCCGCTCCCCGGGAGGCGGTGACCATCGCCGTATCAAAGAAAAAAGGGGCAAACGCCAGCACGGTGGCCAGCGAGGCCCTGGCCAAGATCGACAAGCTGCGGGGCGGCATCCTGCCCAGCGATATCCAGGTGACGGTTACCCGCAATTACGGCGAGACGGCAAAGGATAAGTCCAATGAGCTGCTGGATCATATGCTCATCGCCACCATCTCGGTCATCATCCTCATGGCGCTCACCCTGGGCTGGCGCGAGTCTCTGGTGGTGGCCGTGGCGGTGCCGGTGACCCTGGCCCTGACTCTCTTGATCAACTATCTCTACGGTTACACCTTAAACCGGGTCACCCTGTTCGCCCTGATTTTTTCCATCGGTATTCTGGTGGATGATGCCATCGTGGTGGTGGAGAATATCCACCGCCATTTTAAGCTGCATGGTGTCAGTACGCACACCGCCGTGCTGGCCGTTGATGAAGTGGGCAGCCCCACCATTCTGGCAACCTTTGCCGTCATCTTCGCCCTGTTGCCCATGGCCTTTGTGCGGGGCCTGATGGGGCCCTATATGCGGCCCATTCCGGTGGGCGCCTCGGCCGCCATGCTTTTTTCCCTGCTGGTGGCCTTTATCGTCAGCCCCTGGCTCAGTTACAAGGTGTTGAAGAATGTGAAAAGTGATGCGCCGGGCGAACAGGAAACCAGCCGCCTGCATGATCTGTATGAACGGATACTCGGCCCTCTGCTCGATCACCGCGGCAAAAGACTGCTCATGCTGGTCATTGTCGCCGGCCTTCTTTTCCTGTCCATGCTGCTGGTGCCCTTTAAGGGGGTAACCGTCAAGATGCTGCCTTTTGACAATAAGAGCGAAGTGCAGGTTATCATCGATATGCCGGAAGGGGTGAGCCTGGAGAGAACCGCCGCTCTGGCGCGGGAACTGGGCGACTATCTGCAGACCGTGCCGGAGGTAACTGATTTTCAGACCTACGTCGGCACGGCCGCGCCATACAACTTTAACGGCCTGGTGCGCCATTATTTTCTGCGCCAGGGCAGCAACGTGGCGGATATTCAGGTGAATTTCGTCGGCAAGGGCCAGCGGAAGATGCAGAGCCATGATCTGGCCAAAAGGCTGCGCCCCTCTCTCAAGGAGATCGGCGACCGGTACGGCGCCCGCATCAAGGTGGCGGAAATTCCCCCTGGTCCTCCTGTACTCAGCACCCTGGTGGCCGAGGTCTATGGGCCGGACACGGAGCGGCAGATTGAGATAGCCAAAGAGATCAGAAACATCTTCGAGACCACCGACGGGGTGGTTGATGTGGACTGGTTCGTGGAGGATGATCAGCCCAAATTCACCTTTACCGTGGACAAGGAAAAGGCGGCATACCATGGCATCAGCACGACGCTGGTTGCCCAGAGTCTGCGTATGGCGCTTACCGGCACGGCGGCAGGACTGGTTCATTATGAAAAAGAGAAGGAACCGGTTGAGTTGATGCTGCGCGCTTCACTGGCTGAGCGGGCAGGCATTGCCGCTCTGCAGGAGGTGACCGTGCCGGCAGCCGACGGTTCCCTCATCCCGCTTGCCGCCCTGGTACGCATCAGCCAGGGCGTGGAAAACAAGACCATTTATCATAAGAACCTGAAAAAGGTCACCTATGTCACCGGTGATGTGGCAGGTGCCATAGAAAGCCCGGTCTACGCCATCATGGAGATGAAGGCCCGGGTAGCACAGCTTCCCCTGAAGGAGGGCTATGAGCTGCAGCAGTATTCAGCCGTGCAGCCATGGCTGGAGACCAAGTACGCCATGAAGTGGGATGGTGAATGGCACATCACCTATGAGGTGTTCCGTGATCTGGGTATGGCCTTTGCCGCGGTGCTGGTGTTGATCTATATCCTGGTGGTGGCCTGGTTCCGCAGCTTTGTCACCCCCTTGGTGATCATGGCACCCATTCCCCTGACCCTGGTGGGAATTCTGCCGGGTCACTGGCTGTTCGGCGCCTTTTTTACCGCCACCTCCATGATCGGCTTTATCGCCCTGTCCGGTATCATTGTCCGCAATTCCGTTTTGCTGGTGGATTTTGTGCAGATGGAATGGCAGAGCAGCGGCTCGCTGCGTACTGCTCTGATAACGGCGGGAGCGGTGCGGCTGCGGCCTATCGTGTTGACGGCTTTGGCGGTGGTGGTCGGCTCCTTTGTCATGATCTTTGATCCGATTTTTCAGGGACTGGCCATTGCCATGATGTTCGGCGCGGTGGCCGCCACCGCCCTGACACTTGTTGCCGTGCCCTTGCTCTATTTTGAGTTTTTCCAAAACCGCAAGTGTCCGTTGGCAGAAGAAGACGAGACGGAGGAGTGAATTTTTTGAGTCAGCATGGGGAGGTAGGACAAGAAAATCAGGGGCTCTGTTCTTGGAATCCCTGACTTTTTGCTTGCCCAGATGGATGCAAACGGCAATGGGATGTTGTAGACTATCATAAATGCTCCACGATGCAGCAGGTCATAAAGTTGCGTTGCTGACAAATAAACTGATTGCAGATGTTGTGTGAAATGACATGAAAGGAGGGACTGAAATGATGAGTTCCGGCAGAAAATTCGCCATGGTATTGACAGTGGCAGGCCTAGTGCTGATGGGTGCATATCCGCTGCATGCCAGGGAGGTGGTTCATTATAAATTGCTGGTAGACTCGGAGGATGCCCAAAAATGTATTTCCTGTCATTACGGGCAGGAGAATGATTCAAAGAACAGTCGCTGTTCGAAAAATTGCATGATCGATCCGGGATCGTCCCATCCGGTTGCCAAGAAGTATCCTCCACGCGGCAAAGAAAAGGAATATATACCCCTCAAGGAGCTCAGGAAGACCGGCCTCATCAAGCTGCAGGACGGTACGATAACCTGCATCTCCTGTCATGACGTGGCCAACAACATTGCCTATCATACTGTGGTGGAAGACAGGGGAACCCAACTCTGCAAGCTCTGTCATATCCGCTGAGCGAGTCAATCCGCCATGAAATTGTCCCATGGTGGTGGGCCGCAATCTGCCGGCCAAGATTGAATCCGCGAGGCCGGTATTTGAAATGACGGGCAGAGGATAAGAGAAGAGACTTATGGCGAATATTTTTCTCAGTTATAACCGCCAGAGTGAATCTATCGCCAGGACCTTGGCAGATGATCTTGAAGCGTTAGATCATACTGTCTGGTTCGATCAGAAATTGAGGGGTGGGCAGGTATGGTGGGATCAAATTCTTGCACAGATCCGCGACTGTCATATATTCGCCTTTGTATTGGACCAGCAATCTCTGGGTTCAACGGCTTGTAAGCGCGAGTTCGGCTATGCTGCCGAGCTCGGCAAACCGATCCTGCCCATTTTGGTTTCGGAAGATGTGTCTGTAAATCTTTTGCCCCCCGCGCTTACCCGGATTCATTTTGTGGACTACAGGAAGCAGGATCGTGATGCCGCCTTTCGTTTAGTTAAAGCCATCACTGCCCTTCCGTCGCCTCCCCCCCTGCCTGATCCTTTACCGCCTGCCCCGGAAGTTCCTGTCTCATATCTCGTGAGTCTCACCGAACAGGTTGATATGACAGCCAACCTGAGTTTCGAACAGCAAAGTGCGTTGGTGGTTGATTTAAAAAAGTTTTGGCGTGATCCCGCAACCACAGGTGATGCACGGATGTTGCTCGAAAGGCTGAGAAAACGCCATGATCTGTTTGCGGCAATCGCCGAGGAAATTGACGCCTTGCTTGAAAAATCGCCAAAAGGATCAGATCCTCCGGTTATTCCCGATAAACCACCGCCGCCGGATCCAAAACCAACAAGGCTGGAGAGGATGAAAGGGGCACTTGTCCTGGCTGTTATCGGGGGAGTAGCGCAAACAGGCTTTGGCAATATTCTGCATGGTTCCGAAGGACTTCTGTTTCCATTTACGCATTGGTTTTTTTACTTCTTGCCGCTCAGTGGAGCGATTGCCGGGGGTATCTGCGCAATGAATCGGAGAGGGATTGGTGCGGCAATAGTCGGGCTGGTTGTTGCAGTAGTGTCCGGGCATTCTTTTCAATGGCCCGGTTCTTATTTTGGGATGCTAATAACGCTGTTGGCTTCACCTCTGGGCGCAGTGGTCGGCGTGTATAAAGAAAAAAGTGAGCCAAAGTTGCCTTCACTGCGGTAAGCCCCAATAAAAAGGCTCCAAAATCCCAAGGATGAAAATTGGCTACGCGAATGCGACTCCAGCGTTTTCTTCAGCGAGGACATGACCCTGCGCCTGTCTTGCCCTCAGAGGCTTTGTCGCATCAGTTCGGCAGAAAACTGATAACGTCGCATGCTGGCAAGTGATCTGATTCTCTATTTGGCGGAAAGGAATTTGTCGTCAACGTTGGCGACATATTTACTGAATTTCATGTCTGACGTGAGGATATGATCCATGAGCCATTCTTTCAGAAACCGGCCGATTTCCGGCAGCGCTTCTTGGCCGTAATTGCTCCAGTTTTCACAGTGCCGAAAGATTTCTTCTGTGAGTTTCTCATGTTCTCTGATCTGGGCATTTAGCTGCTCTGCCGGATATCTTGCTATCTCAAGAAGTTTTTCTTCATCCCGAAAGTGTTTTTCCGCATATTGGACGAGCCTGTTCAGGATAGGATAGGCTATCTTTTTGCCCTCTCCCCTGGCGATGGCCAGATTAAAATCATTGACGATTTGTATAAGGATCTGATGCTGATGATCCAGGTATCCGGATTGTACGCTGTAAGCACTGCTCCATACGATTTTCCCCATCGGCATCGCCTTTTTGTATAGGTATGATGTTTCTCGTTTTCGCCTTATATCAGTATAAGCTATCTTTTCATGAATGACCTATAGGAATTTTAGTCTACTTGACCTCGGCAGATTTTACCTTGATACCATGATTGCGTTTCGAGAAGAGTGCCTGAAGTACTTATTGTGCAAAAGTTAAAAAGCAGGGGTCTATCCGAAAACATGGTTCGGCAGAGGAGCAAGTGAGAAGGGAAAGGCTTTACTCAAAATCGATAAGATATCATAACAAAAAAGGAGAAAGCGCATTATGAATGGATGTGGCCATGATCAAAAAAAAGGAGTGTCAAGAAGGGAAATGCTTATCGGGGCCGGTAAGGTTGCGGCTGGTGCTGCCTTTTATCTGTCGGTGCAGCGAAACTGGTAACACCCGCAGCAGCCACCACGACTCCTCCCCCCACCCCATGGGGATACCGAAAACTGGATCCTGCCAAGACCGCAGCGATCGCTTATGAGAACTGGTATAAAAACTATTGCTGTTATGCTGTGGCCAGCTCCATTATTGATCAGCTGCGGGAGCAGATCGGCGGCCCGTATAACAACCTACCGGTCGAGGCTTTTGTCTTTGGCCATGGGGGAACCGTCGGCTGGGGAACTTTATGCGGCACCCTGATGGGCGCGGGTATTGCGACAAGCTTTGCCGCCGGGAAAAAGGGTGAGGAGGTTCTTAATGACGTCATTGCCTGGTATGGGGATACCCAACTGCCGATCTTTATGCCGGCTAATCCCAAGGCTACCATTAAACAGGTGAATGCCTCGGATTCACCCTTATGCCACGTCTCCGTAGGTAAATGGATGAAGAAAAGACAGGTGCGCCCGGGTGGCTGCGGATGTGGCTTTCCACACCGTTACCCTGCTCAATAAATGGGCTGATGGCAATTTCGAGATGGAGAATGGTTCCCAGTCAAAAGAGTATGGTATTACCGCCCAGAATAACTGTATGGAATGCCATGGCGATAACGTGCCGAGCCCGAAGATCTGATTCGTCGTATTTCCGTCTTCATGCACAATGGCAGCAACCGGAATTCCCTCCTCCGGTTGTTGCTGTTGTGCTGATCCAAGACACAGAAAAATGCCTGGATGCCTCATCTCCCCGTTGACCTTTTTTCCTGCACGCAGTAATCACAGCTTTTACATTTCCCCTAAGCCATTCAGTATTGCCGAAAAATTCGGAGCGTAGTACCGTCATTGCTGATCAATACGGTGATGGTGCGTGTCTCTGATCCCAATTATTAAAGAACCGAAGAGATTGAAACGGGACATTATGAAAAGAATTGAAGCAT
>JAHIVT010000042.1 GCA_018816555.1 Pseudomonadota bacterium | reverse complement strand
TGAAGAAGAGCTGTAATAATTCCAGAGACAATCAGAATATATATGAGCGGTTGGTGAAACTGGAGCAGAAAACGTTTGAGCGGCCCTTTCCCCTTTTTTGCGGTTAAGGCATTAGGGCCGAAGGTCTCCTGGAGATGTTTAATGTCGAATTGATCGAGGCCTTTTTCCGTATTGCTGTCCAGGAGATCAACGATCTCTGCTGCCGGCAGGTGGTGCCAGTGTTTATCAAATAATATATTCATGAATCTGGGGATGCGCTTGACTCCAGTTAGCACTACCAACACAATATATGGTAAGTGCTTAAGTCAAGTACATAACCACAAAATAATAATTGCTCTGAAAAGCGAAGAGGGGGTGATGATTGGTTTTTATTTTGAAAAAATAAAACTGTAAGCTGCTTTCTGTATGGCAACCACCGCAGGATGTTTGATAATCCTTTCAACTGAAATTGCATAAAATTGTTCTCTTACGGAATCTGATCGCCCAATCAGCTTAACATTATGTCGATGCTGAACCTCCTTTTCAATGACACTTGGAGCAGCAAAAACGCCGTCTCCGGCTTGACCGAATACCTTAAGGAGCGCCTGATCGTCAAATTCTCCTACAACTAATGGCCTTATATCTAGAGAATCAAACCATTTATCCAATGCTCCCCGTAAAGCGGACATCGGAGTGGGCAGCAGCATCGGCATACGGTCCAGCGAACCGGGAAAATCTCCCTTCAGTTTGGCTGCAAGATGATCCGTTGCGAAAAAACTCATTGTACACTCACCCAGCAGATGACTATATGCCTTGACGCTCAAGCCTGATTTAATTGGCGTATCGGTCAAGACGATATCGATACCATGAACGGATAACTCTGCAAGGAGCTGATCATTCTTTCCCTCATGACATATCAGATGGATCTGCCCAGGAAGCTTCAGAGCTGGTTCCAGCAGTTTGCGAGCTACAAGTTTGGGTAGCGCATCGACTATTCCCACAATAAGCCGCATCGGCCCGGACACGGGCCTTCCACGGACAGCATCAACCATTTCCCTGCCCAGCGAAAAAATTTCATCAGCATAGCGGTAAACAATGCGGCCCATTTCAGTAAGCTCCAAATTACGGCCTGCCCTCCGAAACAATTTCCCCCCCAGCATTTCCTCAAGCTTGCTTAACTGGGCGCTGACAGTGGAAGGCGCAAGACTGAGCCTGTCGCTTGCCCGGCTGATGCTTTCCTCCCTGGCAACAATCCAGAAATAGTACAAATGATGATAGTTAAGCCACTCCATACCACCTCCTTCGTTTTTATCGAAAAAAAATATCGGAATTTTCTATTTGTTGCAACTTGCTTTTTGCACTATCTTATTTTTAACAAACAGCCAATTGAGCCAGAAGCATTACCATGATACTTGAAATCAACAGCGCAAAGGCAGACACAGGACCTAACAATACCATCAAAACGAAACATATGCGATCTTTTTCGCTGACTCGATTTGCGGCTATCATTAGCACGTGTGAAAGTGCATTTTTTTGATATCAATGGCCCAAAAGGGGGCATCGACAAACGTTGCAGAATTTCGATAAAACTAAAAACATCCGGACAACTTGTTGTTTTAAACGAAAGGGATCACTACATCGAGGCATTGAGTAATTGCCTGGACAGACTTGTACGCTCCATCAGGAGAGAAATCGAAAGGAAGCGGCATTCCCCTATCCGCAGAAAAAAGGAACTGAATCCAAACAACCAAGCAACAGCGCTGAAGAATTACGCCGGGCGATGGAAAGCCAATGACCTGATCGTGTTTACCCAACAGGGATCACACATCTCGCCCCCTCATTTCATCATTCAATCATGATGGATCAGCAGGTTTGTGTCTTTCCTAGAGATTTCCAACCGAAGCTCCGAAACAGGGGGTAATAATAATTTCCCGGGAGGTGGACAGAGTATGAAAAGTATAATTTTTACTGTAATTGCATCGCTATCGGCAGGTCTCGGCCTTCCTGCACTGACATGGGCCGCAGGTGCCGCTGAAACATCTCTGAACCTCACCCAGCACGCCGTTGGCTATGGCGCGCTGATCATCTTTGTCGTGGCATATCTTTTTGTCATGGCAGAAGAATTCACCCACATGCGCAAATCAAAACCGGTATTGCTGGCAGCCGGAATCATCTGGGGGATGATCGCCTGGATTTACGCAGGAAACGGCATGCCCCACGCTGCAGAGGTGGCCATCCGCCATAATTTCCTTGAATTCGCGGAACTTTTCCTCTTTCTCCTCGTTGCAATGACCTACATCAATGCCATGGAGGAACGTCTCATCTTTGAGACACTGCGGGTGAAACTGGTTTCCGCAGGATTTTCTTTCCGCAAGCTTTTCTGGATCACCGGCGTGCTGTCGTTTTTCATCTCCCCGGTTGCAGATAACCTGACCACGGCACTGCTGATGGGCGCGGTGGTTATGGTTATCGGCAAAGACAATGTTAAATTTGTCGGCCTGGCATGTGTCAATATTATCGTGGCCGCCAATGCCGGCGGCGCCTTCAGTCCCTTCGGCGACATTACAACGCTCATGGTTTGGCAGAAGGGAATAGTAGATTTCTGGACTTTTTTTTCACTCTTCATCCCCTCTGCTGTCAACTGGCTGGTACCCGCCTTTATCATGAGCTTCGCGGTACCAAAGTTAAATCCCTCGGCCTGCGAAATCAATGTTCAGATGAAGCGAGGGGCTTACATTGTCATGGGACTCTTTCTTCTCACCATTTGTACAGCTGTCAGTTTCCACAACTTCCTGCACCTGCCTCCCATGGCAGGCATGATGACCGGCCTTGCCTACCTCAAGATATTTGGCTTTTACCTCAAAAAGACCCACAAGAACGGACCTGGAAAGCCAAACTGGGATCCCGACAAGGCCGAAGAAGAGCTTGGCGACACGCTGCCTTTTGATGTCTTTCGCAGCGTTGCCCGCGCCGAGTGGGACACATTGATTTTTTTCTACGGCGTTATCCTCTGCGTCGGCGGCCTTGGATTCATTGGTTATTTGGCTATGGTTTCAGAGACCATGTATACAGGATGGGGCGCCACACAGGCAAATATCATGGTAGGCATCCTTTCCGCCATCGTAGATAATATCCCCGTGATGTTTGCGGTACTCAGCATGTACCCCGAAATGAGTCAGGGACAATGGCTGCTGGTAACCCTGACTGCAGGGGTGGGCGGCAGCCTGCTCTCCATCGGTTCTGCCGCCGGTGTTGCCCTCATGGGGCAGTCGCGCGGCATGTACACCTTTTTCGGACATCTCAAATGGACGCCTGTCATTGCCTTGGGATACGCGGCAAGCATCTATGTACATTTCCTGGTCAACAAAAGCATGTTTTGATGGATGGATATGAGAGGAGATGATGGAAAATTATGGGGACACCGTTACTTAAGAGCCGATTTCAAAATGAACAGCTTGAAAAGCTGTGGACAAATTAACCTTATTGATCTTTGACAACCTAACCGAGCAGACGTAGAAGCTGATCCGCAAAAAGTGCGATGACACCAAACATCAGGTATGGCTTACCTTGCTGTGTCCTTTGACCATGACATTGTTGGCGCCGAAATCATAGCCCAGCCGGTCACGCATGTTCAGCTATCATTAATTATTTTGATAACGCCTTAATTACCAAAGCTGTCGCATCAAGTCTGAACAACAACAAGTTATCGCAAAAAAGGCTTTTTCTGCAAGCTCGTTGGTTTAGGTCGATCCATTTGTTCTTGGGATCAGGAACTGCACCATCAGAAGTTTTTTGATATTTTTCGTTTATCACTGCATAGCAGCCTCGTTGCTTGGCAACTTGTTTCGCTATTTCGCCTGTATTGTCGTCATCTCCATTGACTCCATGGGGCCAGCTATAAGGATGGTGCTTCGGTCGCCTTTTATGACTTCGATTTTTTCTTTGTTACAGTCATGGGCAAATGAGCCGGCTATGGCAGGGACGGAAAAGAAAGTCATCAGTAGAAAAATTGTCAGGTAATGTGTTCATCCCTTCTTTGTCCTTAAAATTATTTCTTTTCTAATACCTGAACGTATCATCCGTAGCTATGCAGGCCGGAAAGTATAAAATTTACTCCGTAATAGGTGAACATCACAGATCCAAAGCCTACGATGGAAAACCAGGCAATTCTATATCCACCCCACCCATGGGTAAAACGAGCATGAAGGGCGGCAGCATAAATAAACCAGGTGATCAATGACCAGGTTTCCTTTGGATCCCAGCTCCAGTATGTCCCCCAGGCGGAATTGGCCCAGATTGCACCGGTAATGATACCGGCAGTGAGCCACAGAAAGCCAAAAACAAGCGTCTTGTGGATAATGTCATCTAAGATTTTCAAATTCGGAAGCTGGGAAAGCATTTTCCCCTTTGTCTCCTTATTCTGCTTTCTGTGTTTCAATAAATAGAGCACGCCAAGGCCACAGGAAACAGCAAAGGCGGCATAGCCGATAAAACAGGTTACCACATGGGCTATGAGCCAGTTACTCTGCAAGGCGGGTAGGAGAGGGGAAATCTGAGAATTTTTCATTTCTGCAAGGGCCATTGCTATGGCCGCAAAAGGCATTGCAAAAGTACCCAGAAAGCGATTTTTATATTTAAATTCCAGGCAAAAATAAAAAAGAGCTATGGACCAGGCGAAAAAAACCAGGGACTCATACATATTGGACAACGGAGCGTAGCCTATGCCCATCTGATATGACTCAAACCATCGCAGACCAATTCCTGCCGTATTAATCAGAAAAGCGGCAAAAGTGACCCATGTAGCAATGGGGCCAATTTGGGGAGCCCTGAAAACAAATAGGGCGATATACAGAACAGCCGACAAGAGGTAGGCAAAAGTTGTTAAACCCAAAAGTAGTGAACTATCCATAATTATGCCTTTTAAGATTGAATTGTTTTGGGAAATAATCAGGTCCTGCAGAAAAATTTTGACAGCATGCGGTATAGATGCGCAATTTTTCCCACAACTATCACAAGAATACGCAATCCAAAGAAAACACCTCTTATAATCAGAGGCGATAGACGGCCCCAGACTTTCCACTCAACAACACGACGCCACGCTATTATTAACCACTCGAAGTCTGATGCTTTGAACTTTGAGATCCTTGCTTTTGGGATTTCTTGGCTGTGAGAAAATGGCTCATTGTTAGTTGTGCGAGTCTTCAGCCACTCCGGCTTCCAAATAGGCGCATAAGATTTGCGGAGTCCCGGTTCATCGCAAAGCATAAGAGATCCATAATGCCCCCATGCAAAAGTTTTGTCCCATTGCGGCAGTTGTTTCAGTCCGGCGAAGAATTTTTGTACGCTTTGACCTTCATCTAATTTAATTTCCTTAGGAACTATAAAAAGGATTCCAGATTCGATAATGCATGTTCCGCCTATTGTTCTGTTAAATTCTCCGATGGTTTGCCATGAAATGGTGCTGTTTTCGTCGACAGTGATCTTGTATCGTCCGAGTCGGAATGTGCTTGGTCCATTGATATTGCCAGCTTCCATGTCAAGTTTTTGGATAAATAGATGCTCTATCAAATCACTCGTAAGGCTTTGCTCAGTGCCAATTTTCCGAATACTGGAAGCTAAACAATAATAGCTGGTCTTGTTCCAGACTGGCAATTTCATTAAATGTTCATAGAACTCCAATTTCAAATAGCCAGCCTCTTCATGCTCCCGAGGTCCAATTACAAGAATATCGCCAATAATAAAGCATCTTCCGCTCAGTTGCGTTCCTAGAGCGATATGCGTCACCCAAGTTAGCAAAACGCTACCATGCTCTATAATAATATATTCGCCCAACCTGTATTTGGTTTCGCTTATCATCTTATTGAAGAACCTTAACGAAATGCTCAAATAATGAAGTGGTTATTTCGTTACGGCTCCCAAACAGGCATCCTTTAAGCTCTGCAAATTATCGGCAACAGGCTTTTCAAACCATACCTCAACATTCAGAATGCTTTGCACCTTATCCCAGCAACCAACCTTAGCAAGAGCCGGGATGGCCGGCATCTCAGTCTTGAGATCCCGAACCTGCTCCTGTACCTTGGCGTCTGCGCCAAGTCTTGCAACATGCTGCACTGTCGCAACACCTGCCCAGATGATGAGAGCCCCCACCAGCAAGCCCCCGACGAGGCCCACGCCGAGAAAGATTTTGATCTTTCGCTTCAGTTGACCATTCGCCTTAAACTTTTTCATGACGTCTATTAATACCAATTGTTTCACACAGATCTCCTTTTTGGGTTCTGGTTCGAGTAGTGATCTGATCCCATCAGCGGGTTTTCCTGACTCGGCCTGGCATGGCACCATCATCAAAAAGCTGGGCAAGAATGCTCGTCCAACAACTCATGAGGAATGCACATCCTTTTTCCCTGTTATCATGGATTGCAGAAGATTTTCGCGGTGCATGATACTTGATACAGTCACTCCGGCTATATGCAAAAAAATCAAGACCAACATGAATTGCGCCGCCATTTCATGGATATCACTCCATAAGCTGTCAGCCTCATCATCTTCCTTTTCTCCTTTGTTGTTCATTTCACGTCCGTCATGTTTATCTTCTTCATCTTCGTACTCCTCTTTTTCATCTCCGTCGGCATAGGCGTTTTCCACAATCGAAAACTTATTGCTGAATCCCAACAAAGGGTTATTTCCCTTGGTTGCATATGCTGCATATCCACTCAGGCAGATAATTATACTGTTTACCAGCAACAAGATAATCATCCAGGCAGCTGCGGGATTATGACCCTTATAATATGTTGGTTTCCCTGCCGCGAGTTCTTTGAGGTAAATGAAAGCTTTTGCCGGGGAACAGACAAAATCGCGAAAAAGGGCATGTTTTGAGCCAAAAAAGCCCCAAGCGATACGACTTGCAACAAGTCCCAGGACTGCATAGCCGACATACCGATGCAGCGATCCCTTATCATCTCCTGTTGGATATGCCACAAAGAAAAGCAGCACCAACGACCAATGAAAAACGCGGACAAAGAAATCCCATACATGTATTTGTTTATTCTCGTTCATTCGTATTTTTCCTCAAATGCTCCTTACGATTTCCGCATATCCACTATTGAGCTACTTTTTCTTCAACCTCTCGTTGGCTATGGATAGAGGGTATTTTGCCGTTTATATCTCGATCGATAATGAAGAATTGACAGCAACTCCCGAAGGTTCGACAACCCCAGGAATTGCTTGATTTAATTTTAATTCTGTCAAATTCGCCGGTGTAGCCGACCTGCCTTAATCTGCTGTGAAGCTGCTTGGTCTACTCCTCAGTCTCAATTGAATGGCGCGTAGTCTCTTCCTTATCCATGCCTCGACCTCTTAGCGTGGGATCTCCACCGTGTCATGGTCATAGATTCCTTGTTCTGCTGTCTTGTGACATACCGAGCAGTTTGACTGGGAACCGATTGACGGTTGCGCAAAAACCTGTGCCGATATTTCGTGATGTTTTTCCCTGATATAAGGTATATCGGTAATACGTTGCGGCACCTGACTTCCCAGGCTGCGCATGATCTTGACCGCCCGTTTGGCCCCGGATTTTTCCGCGCTGTTTGCCTGCAGATAGTCGGCAATGCCTTTGCGGGAATCGTCATCAAGCTCCAGCGACTCGCCGAAGTGATCAGCAGTGTTATTGAGGATTGCCTGCCAGGAAGCGGCCGGTAACAATTCCGGTTGATAGGCGAAATGGCAGGAACCGCAGGTTTCTTTATAAACAGGATTGGTTACAGGAGCGAGATAGTGTTGGCTCTGATTTTCCGGGTGTCGGTGAGCATCGCCATGATGAGAATCATCGTCGTGATAAGAATCATCACCATGATGAGAATCATCGTCTTGATAAGAGTCATCCCCATGATGACAATCATCGTCAGCCAGGCAGGCGTTCCCGCCCGCATGGAACAACAGGAAAAAAAACAGCAAAGAGAGACCAGCCTTATGCATCTTGTTCATTGCAAATCCTCCTTTTTCTGGCCGGTGCACATTCATGCGCCGGGATGGGGCCGTGTTGCCCTGTTGGCTTATCTGGCTTTTTTATTGCCTTAGAAAAATTGTCAAAGCGCCAACTTTTTGTTTTTGTACTGCGTTCAATTATTACCTCATTGTCTGTTTTGTGGTTAAAACGCGCC
>JAHIVT010000041.1 GCA_018816555.1 Pseudomonadota bacterium | reverse complement strand
CTTACCTCTCACTTCTCACTGCCAATCCCCTCGATCAGCCTTACGATCTCTCCATCATCAGGGAAACGGCCGATTGCCGCCTTGGAAAAAATCTTTTGTCCGTCAATCACCACCTCGAACACCCCGCCTGAACCGGCGATCAATTCCACCTGGGCCGCGAATCTATTCACTAATTCCTCTTCCAACCTGGAAGCACGTGGCCTGTAGTTTCATTTGTTACAATAGGTAATGGAAATCTTCATCATTGCTCCTTTTTCTGTTTGTTATGATTGACTTTCGAGTGAGTTTTCACAAGACAGTCAAAATTCGGTGACGTTACTTTTCACCCTTGAAGGGGCATAAAATACGAAAACATTATGATTCTCTGTTTGCCGGTACCAGGAAACTGTGATATTATTTTTTTAATTGTGCCTTTCTGTTTGAAATTACTGTTTTTTTTAAATGAAATCCACTTTATTTCAAAACATGGCAAAATAAAAATACTAAATGATATAAACAAGTTAAACAGAGAAACTCAACTCCATCTTCCTCGTCTTTTCCACCGAGGAAGTTTGTGGACATACTGTAACACCTGTGCATTATAATGAAACCGTTGCGGGTATCCGGACGGGCCGGGGCAATAGGGAAATGTTCCGCCTGAGCCCGATGAAATCAATTTTTTTATGATTTTATCAATTATTTTAGCAAACTTCAGGGTGATCATCAATGAAGGCAAAAACGAAAGAGAAATCGGATCAAACAAAAAATAAAATTATCCGTCATGTCTACCGCCTGCCCATCGAAGAAGAGGACAAGGTTGCCATTGAAATTAACGGAACCAACTACGAGGTCATCAATCTTGGGGCAAACGGCATAGGCATCCTTGTTGATGAAGAAAGCACCTTTACCGCCGGCCAGCAGCTTGATGGGATCAAACTGCAACTTGATACCGATCACCTTCAGTTGCAAGGCAGGATTGTCCATGTTTCGCCAAGAAATTTTCAACTCATATGCGGCATTGAATTTATAAAAATGGGCACGGATAACGAAGGGAAAATGCTCAATTTTCTACGCAGCCAAAAAGATAATCTTTTTGGCGGCAAATAAACTCTATCTCCCTGACTAGAGAGTAATCACCTGTTGGAGATAAGGATGGTTCAAAAAAACAAGGAAAAAAGGGATGTTTTGGGCAATCTTTTACAGGATTCTCATCCAACCGGGGAGATACCGGGCCTGGATGAGTTGACCATGCTGATTGAACTCTATTCCCAGCCTCTGATCAAGCAGGAGAAAGTACCACCTTCGCCTCGCAGACCCGCCTCACCGAGCAAGAAAAAGAAAAAACAACCTTCGGTGAAGACAAAAGCCACCCATTATCTGACAAAAGAAGTTTTCAAGGATCTTGGTGCGGCGAACCATTTTTTAAGGGGATTGCTTCCCACCGGTTCAAAGCTGTTAGCAACGAAATCAAACATTGTCAATTATGCGGTGAAGATGCTGCTTGAAGATTTTGAATCCAAGGGAGAAGAGAGCGAACTGATGAAAAAACTTCTTAAAGATAATCCCAAATAATCTCGATAACATCGATTAACTTTTTGTTGTTTCTTTAAAATTCAGAGAAGTTTATTTTTGTTTTTACATTTTGGAGACTCATATGGTTATCATCTGCCCTCACTGTCAAAAAGAACACTCCATTGACGAAAGCCGCCTGCCGCCCAACGTCACGAAGGTTCGCTGCAAATTCTGCAAGGAGCAATTTGACATTGTCAGTCCCAAACCGTCTTCTGCTGCTTCTCAACCTGCCCCAGCAACGGGAAAAAATACTGAACCGAGGAAAATCGCGGTTACCCTCTCCAAAGGCGGGGTGGGTAAAACCACGACGGCGGTCAATCTTGCAGCAGGCCTAGCCCTGGCAGGCTTCAAAGTCCTGCTGGTTGATACGGACACCCAGGGTCAGTCAAGCTTCATGCTCGGCGTCAAGCCCAAGGCCGGACTGACCGAATTTGTCAATAACGAGCTTTCACTTGATGAAATCATGATCCAGGCCCGGGATCGCCTGTGGCTGCTTGCCGGCGGCAGATCACTGGCAGGGTTGAAAAGGGTGATCGACCGCAAGGATTTCGGCGGCGAAATGACACTAAAGGAAAAACTCAGCGCCATTGAGAACAAGTTTGATTACATAGTGGTTGACACCTCACCCGGCTGGGACCCTCTGATCGTCAACGTGCTCTTTTACGTCAAAGAGGTGCTCACTCCGGTATCCCTGGAAGTAATGACTCTGCAGGGGCTGGTGGAATTTCTCAAAAGCATGTCCTCCATCCAGAAGTACAATAAGGACGTGGCCCTCAAGTATATTCTCCCAACTTTCCATGATCAGCGGGTAAAGAAATCAAACAGTATCTTAAGCAAGCTTGAAGATCTGTATGGCAACCATGTCTGCACCCCGATCCGTTACAATGTGCGGCTCTCCGAAGCGCCGGCCTATGGTCAGACGATTTACGAGTTTGCTCCCGGCTCCCCCGGCGCCCAGGACTACCGGGAGCTGATCAGAAAAGTCACCAATAACCCGAAACTGTTCACCTGATTCCCCATGTCCGCCACAAATGACGATAAAATAATTATTTCCAATGAGGCATCCGAGGCCTTGGGCCGCCGGATCGCCCAATATATGGATATACCCTTCACCCGGGTCCTGAAGAAATTCTTCACCGATGGAGAAATCTACCACGCCTTTCCGGATGATTTTTCCGGCCGGGATGTGATCATCGTCGGTGCCACCCATAACGACCAATCCCACCTTGAACTCATCGATTTAATCGACGGCTGTCATTATTACCGTGCCAGGACGGTTAATGTTGTCATTCCTTACCTCGGCTACTCCACCATGGAGCAGGCAAAGCCCGATGCCAATGAAATCCCAAAAGGCATTACCCGGACCAGACAGATCTTCCGGGCCAGACCGGATTTTGTCGCCTTTATTGATCTCCATTCCGAGGCGGTGCTGCATGCCCACCATGGCGATGTGCAGACCCTGCATATCAATACAAACAACCTGATCGTCCAGAAGATACGGGAACTCAATTTCGACAATTTTGTGCTTGTCTCACCCGATTACGGACGCAGCAAATGGGTGGCCCGTCTTGCCGGTCAGCTCAATGCACCACATACCGCGGCGGACAAAGACCGCTATGCCATGGATAAAACCATGGTGCATCAGGTGGCAAGCGTGGTAAAGGATAAGCTCGTCATCATATGCGATGACATGATCCGCACCGGCGGCTCGATTATTCAGACTGCCCTGCGCTGCCGGGAAGCCGGCGCCACGGATGTCATATTGTTCGCCACCCATCTTGTCCTGGCCGGACAGTCCAGGCAGAAGTTCAAAGACAACGGCATAGCTAAAATAATCGGCGCCGACACCTATCCCGGCGTGGAAAGTGATGAACTGCTGGATGTTTTTTCCGTGGCACCGCTTGTGGCCAGTACCCTGAAACGCCATCTGAGCGCAGTTGATTGACAGCGCCGCCTGGATAAGAGGGGGCATGCTAGCCCGCAAAGGTGATGGCATTGTGCACAGGCTTCAATCAGGGTCCGCGCCCCCCGTTTGGGGGGAGTGCACGGCAAAAAACGCGTAGTGACGAGAAAGGCCATTATTACGTACAGCGCGAAGCTCTGAAGCAGTTGCTTCAGCGCCTAATCCCCATGCAGGGGCAATGTCTATTGGATGCAGACAGGAACTGACTATGGGAATGGAACGACGCTTATTTCAACGATTCCCGCTGGCGCTGAACGGCTCACTTTTTCTCTGTAAGGCACAAGGAGGAGAAAGACTGAGCAGGCCGGTCAACTGCCAGGTTGTTGACTTATCCAAAAGAGGAGCAGGCCTAATCATCCGGCAGATCATCGTCGATAACCAGCACCTTTTTTTTGGCCCCCTGGAGTCAGATCAGCTCATTCTTCATCTGACCATAGATCAGCAAGAGACGGAGCCCCCCTCCATCACCTTTGCCGTCCGTCCTTTATGGTTTGATCGTATCCTGTTTGAAGACCAACAGCCCTTTAAAATGGGCATCGAGTTTTTCGAAAAAATTCCTGAAGACGATTTCCGTCGCTTAAAAAAGCTGACCGTCCGCTGATTGGCGGGAATTGCAACATCCTACACAACCAGATCGATTTCCTGAACTGCGGCGGCAGTGCCGTCTTCCAGCAGGGCCAGGGATGTCTGCCGGATCTGTCCCAGTTGGTTATTGGCACTGTCCGTCAGCTTGAACTGCGTGTCAACCGGGGATAACAGCAGAGCCCCGATGCCCATGTCGGCAGCGGCAACCAGCTGCTGATTACCGGCCTGATCCGCCATCCACACCTTGAGTCTGGTAAAAATCGGATCATTTTCATCCAACCAGCCGTTGCCATCGGTATCAAATTCGGCAAGCTCAAGAAAACCGTGTCCGCTGGCCGGACCAAAAAGCTCGGTGCCGTTGTTCACTTTGCCGTCATTGTTGCGGTCAAGGACCAGAAAACCGCTGCCGGGCGCGACAAAGGCAATCTCCTCCTCCTGGGCGTCTCCGTCCAGATCAAAGCTTAATGTCATGTCGCCGAGCCTTACTCCCTGGCCGTTGAAATTTATGACCAGAGGATCAACCAGACGGGCGTCACCGGCCTGCAGATGCACTCGGGTTTCCACCTGAAACTGCCGCTGCATCTGCAGATCAAAGGCCAGATCAAGCTGCCTGCCATCCGCGGTGATGACCTGGCCCTGGGCAGAGAAACCGACACTCTCCTGCTCGCTGTACGAATGGGAATAGTCATATTCCATGCCCCAGCCCAGACGCTCGACAGAGGGCTCTGCTGCGTTTGCCGGTTGATTGTCTGCCTGGGAAAGATCACTGGGCACCTCTGCCGTGGCCCCGGCCTGAAAGGTGGCAACACGTATCCTGCGACCGGTGAGCAACTCCAGGGTGAGCCGCATGGCGCGAAGCTCCGGGTCCTCAGCCAACCCGTCAGCATCCGGGGATATACCTGCCGCATCCGCTCCGGAGCAGGAAGGACATGGCGGAGTGAGGTTGCGCGCTTGGGCGGTGAGGGTCACCCTGTCCCCATCTGCCGGGGGCACGATTTCATCCCGCCAGAAGGTCAGAGAGCTTTCCGTCACCTCCTGCTGATAAGAGGCATGAGTGGCTGTCAGGTTGATGCTGGAAGCGGCAATCTTCATCTTTCCCTCCGATTTTACCCATGCATGGGTAAAGAGATCAGCAATCAGGGACTCGAGTTGCGGAGCAGCGCTGTCGTTTTCCCAAACTCACGGAGCAATCGGCATCCATGCCAATCAGCAGCTCACAACCCTCAGTAACATTATCACTGCGTATGCTGAACGTATCGGAGCAAGCAAAAAAAGAGATGAATATTTTCCCGCCGGATTTTTGCGGCGCAAGGGATGGCTCCCTTACGCCTTGAAGAAACGCAGGCGCAGAGCGTTGCTGACCACGGAAACAGAACTGAGTGCCATGGCGCCGCCGGCAATCATCGGGTTTAAGGTGGGACCGCCGAAGATATAGAGAAGGCCGGCAGCCACTGGAATGCCGATGACATTGTAGGCAAAGGCCCAGAAGAGGTTCTGCTTGATATTTTTCATGGTGGCCCGGCTCAGCTTCAGCGCCGTCAGCACATGTCTGAGGTTGCCCTGCATCAATACGATGTCTCCGCTTTCAATGGCAACATCAATGCCGGTGCCCATGGCGATTCCCAGGTCCGCTGTGGCCAGGGCCGGGGCGTCGTTGATGCCGTCACCCACCATGGCCACCACCCTGCCCTGTTTTCTGATTCTCTCTATCTCGTCCGCCTTATGCTCGGGCAGGACCTGGGCGATAACCTCTGTGATGCCGGCCTGGCGGGCAATGGCCCGGGCCGTTTTTTCGTGATCACCGGTGAGCATTACCACCTCAATCCCCATGTCCTGCAGTTTGCGGACGGTTTCCGCCGACTCCTCCTTTATCCTGTCGGCAATGGCCAGCAGGGCCGAAAATCGGCCGTCAAGGGCGACAAAAAGGGCCGTCTTGCCGGCTTCGGCAAGCTCGTCCGCCGCCGGCAGGGCATCATTGGCTATTGCCACACCTTTTTCAATCAGCAGCTCGCTGTTGCCGATCAACACCTGCAGCTCATGCTGCCCGTTGCCCTTCTCTTGATGAACAGCAGCAGCGATGCCCCGGCCGGGTATGGCGGTAAAGGAAAGAGGTTCACCAGGCTGCAGACCTTTTTCAGTGGCAGCCTGGACAATGGCCTCTGCCAGGGGATGCTCGGAGCCTCTTTCGGCGCTGGCAATGAGGGCAAGCAGATCATCGTCGTTTAAACCGGAAAAATTCCTGAGATCGGTGAGCTCCGGCTTGCCATAGGTCAGGGTACCGGTCTTGTCAAACACCACGGTCTGGACCTTCTGCGCCATTTCCAAAGCTTCACCGTTTTTCACCAGTACGCCGAGCTGGGCGCCCCGGCCGGTGCCGACCATGATGGAGGTCGGGGTGGCAAGCCCCATGGCGCAGGGACAGGCAATGACCATCACCGCGATAAAAATCCGCAGGGCAAAGGTAAATTCCGCCTGGCCGATGAAATACCAGGACAGTCCGGCCACAACGGCAATGGCCATGACAGCCGGAACAAAGTAAAGACTGATGCGGTCGGCAAGATTGGCAATGGGCGCCTTGGAGCCCTGGGCATCCTGCACCATTTTAATGATCCGGCTCAACATGGTGTCCTGGCCGACCTTTGTGGCACGCACATGCAGGATGCCGTTTTTATTCAGGGTGCCCCCCACCACCTCATCCCCGGGGCCTTTCTGCACCGGCAGACTCTCACCGGTGAGCATGGACTGGTCCACACTGGAGCTGCCTTTCTCGATCACGCCGTCAATGGGCAGCCTTTCCCCCGGCCTGATGAACAGCAGGTCATCCACCAGAATTTCATCAACCAGGATCTCCTCCTGCTGGTCACCTCTTATCAGGGTGGCCTTATCCGGGGCCAGCTGCATGAGTTGACTGATGGCGTCGGAGGTGCGGGCCTTTGATCTGGTTTCCAGATATTTGCCCAGGGATACCAGGGCGATCAGCATGGCCGCCCCTTCAAAATAAAGGTCATGGGCCCTGGCCACCGCATCGATACCCAGCCAGATCTCAACCAGATTCCAGGTAGAATAGACAAAGGCGGCACCGGTACCCACGGCAATGAGCGAATCCATATTAGGGACGCCGCGCAGCAGACTGGGAAAACCGATCAGATAGAAACTGCGGCCGAGCCAGAGCACCGGCACCACCAGCAGGAACTGCAGCAGGGCAAAGTTCAGGGGGTGGCTGGTGGGATGCAGCAAATCAGGCAGCGCGATGCCGACCATGTGGCCCATGGAAACAACCATAACCAGAAAGGCCAGAATAAATGAGGGGATCAGGCGACCCTTCAGCTCCCGCAGCCTGTCACTGATTTCCTGCTGCTGGTCGGCAAGCAGATTGGCTGAGGAAGAAACAGCCTCGGCCTTGAAACCAAGACCTTCGATGGTCTCCCGCAACTGTCTCTGGCTAACCCGGCCCGGATCGATAACGATCTTCGCCAGCCCGGTTGCCAGGTTCACCTCGCATTGCTGCACTCCCTCCATGCCGCCCACCACCTTTTCAATACGGCTGGAGCAGGAGGCGCAGTGCATGCCTTTGATCGACAGCGAGATCTCTGATTCAGACCTGGGAGGCACAAGTTCAAAACCCAGACCTGCTATCCGTTCAGCAATGGTTTCCAGGTTTTGCCTGCTCGCGTCCAAGTCCAGATCCATTTTAGCAGTGGCAAGATTGACCGAGACACGGTCAACCCCCTCCATGGCTCCCACTACCTTTTCAATGCGGCTGGAGCAGGAGGCGCAGTGCATGCCTTTGATATCTGCCTGGAGATGTTCAAGCTGCCTGTTGCTGCTCATCATCGCATTCATATTTCGACCTATTTTGCGGATAAAATTTGTCAGATCTTCACTTTTCAAACAAAAAGAGTTATTACTATCTATAAGATAATAGTTAATCACTGAAATAACTACATGCAACTATTTGACAGATCAAATACTTCAGGAGGTAAAGATATGGCAACTGTGAAAATTAACGGAATGCGATGCGCCCATTGCTCAGGCTCTGTGACCAAGGCACTGGAAAGCATTGACGGGATCAGCAATGTCAAGGTGGACCTGGATAAGGGAGAGGCGACCTATGCGGAAAGCCGGGCCGTGCCGCTGGCGTCCATCAGAGATGCTATCAGCAAAATCGGCTTTGAGGTCGCGGAGTAAGCTGCGTCAGCAACGCCCAAGAAAAAGGACCTCTGTCAACCCGTTTTCAGACTCCAGTCCGGAAACGGGTTGATTTTTTTTGCACATGGTATTTCCGCCGCGCTAAAGAGCAGCATGGGCACGCCCCCTGCTTCTCTGTTTCCCATGACATTCAGTTACTGCTGCGGATATAGGAGACCAGTACTTTGTAGAATTCCTGCACTTCCGCAGGCAGCTTGCTGAACTCGGTTCTGTTTAAAATATCATAGGCGGACATGGAATAAAGAGCCCAGGTTGCATCATGATCAATCTGCAGGGCACCCCCTTCCAGGGCGACACCGGCAAAAAGGCCCCGGCTGCGCGAGTAGGAGTAAATCTCTGATTCAAGCTTGATATCCGTATCCGCCTCAGCATGCCGACCGACTGGACCGGCGGCAACAGAGGCATCAGCTCCCAGGGTGAACTTCCCCTTCTGCATGGCATCAACACTCTTCAAGCTTTTAAACACCAGAATAACATCGGTTGACTGCGCCCCGATCTGGAAACCCACACTGCCGCCGGTCAGAGAAACCAGCACCGGATAATGCCAGTTCCCCCGCATGTCACGGACCATCATCAGACCGGTTCCATATCGACCGCCAACGATAAAACCGGCCTTGAGCAGTTTGGGCAGCACCACGACAGCATGGGCATTGGCAAGAAGGGTCGGCGGGACGGCGGTCTCAGGAATGGCGAAAATTTCCCTCATCACCTCGGTGGCCTCTTTGACCTTCCTCACTTCACCAGAGGAATGCTGTGCGTAACATTCTGAAATAAAGGAAAAGAATATTATAAGCGCTGTCGCGACAATTTTGTAAAATAACATGATTACTCCCAATCTTTGCTGGCTTTGCAAAAAGTCTTTTTTCACCACAGAGGGCACAGAGCCCACAGAGCTAACTGACTGTAATAAAAAATGTTTCTCTGTTGGCTCTGTGTGCTCTGTGGTGAATTTTCAGTTGTTACGAGTCCCTCACTTTTACTTTCCCTTTTTCTGCCTTACCGGCAGCACAATAATAAACTCAGCGCCTTTACCGGATGATGAATGGGCGGCAATGGTCCCCCCATGACGATCAACGATCTTTTTGCAGATGGCAAGCCCGATACCGGTGCCATTATACTCATCCCTGCCGTGTAAACGCTGGAAGAGTCCGAAAATCTGTTCCTGGAAACAGGCATCAAAGCCGATGCCGTTGTCCTTGACCACGATCTGGCAGAGAGTCCCCCGGCCGATATTTTGCGGGAAGGTCAGGGGGAAAACCTCGATAAAGGGTGGTTGGTCGTGGGCAGAATATTTCAGGGCGTTTGACACCAGATTCTGGAACAGCTGCCGCATCTGCAGCGGGTCCGCCTCAACAGTACCGAGGCCATCTGCGATACGCACCCTGGCCTTTTTGATGTCGATTCTCACCTCAAGATCGGAAATGACCTCACCCACCACGCTGTTTAAATCAACCAGCACGAATTCCTGGGCCTGGGTGGTCAGCCGGGAATACTGCAAGAGGCCGTCAATGAGACCCTGCATGCGGCCAGCCGCCTTTTCGATACGCTGCAGATAGATGGCACCCTGCTCATCCAGCACGGAGCGGGATTTTTTGGTGATTCTCTCGGCAAAGGCGCGGATCAGGTGGAGCGGTTCCTGCAGGTCATGGGAAACCACATAGGTGAAATCTTTCAGTTCACGATTCGTCTGTTCCAGGCGGCTGGTAAAATCACTCAGTTCGATTTCAGCCTTTCTTTTCTGGATGAGAAAATTGATCCGGTAGTGCAGCAGTTTCCAATGAATCGGCTCTCTGATATAGTCATCGGCTCCTGCGGCAAAGGCCAGGTCAATGAGTTCATCATCATCCGGCCCGAAAAGCATGAGTGCTGCCGGACGTTTCTGAAAAAAACTTTTCTGCAGTTCTGCACAGACATCGATGCCGTCACAATCGTGATGCACCGAGAGCAGGATCAGGTCCGGCACATGGCTGCCTGAAAGCCTCATGACATCCGCGCAAGATTCAGTATAAATGATGTGATAGTCCTGGTGCAGAAAGGATTGCATCTGCCGGCAGAGGGCAGATTCTCCACAGGCAAGCAGAATAACGGCCTTGCCTGAACCTGTGGGCAGTTGAGACTGGTGATTATGCATGGTTAGTCCTGAAAAAGTTTCCCCAGACCGCCGATTACCGAACCTTCACCGCGTGATTGCGTTCCCGTCTGCGGGGCTGCCTGATGAATTTTGCCGGCAAGGCGGGAAAATGGCAGGGATTGCAGCCACACATGGCCCGGTCCGGTGAGATGGGCAAAGAAAAAACCCTCGCCCCCGAAAATTCCTGATTTGATGCCGCTTACTGTCTGGATATCATAGTTGACCGATTTCGTCAAAGCAACCAGGCAACCGGTATCAACCCGCAACGATTCACCGTAACCCAGTTCCTTTTCGATAATGGTGCCACCGGCATGGACAAAGGCCAGACCGTCACCCTCCAGCTTCTGCATGATAAACCCTTCCCCGCCGAACAGGGCGACCCCGATTCGCTTCTGGAAATGCACACCGATGCTTACCCCTTTGGCCGCACAGAGAAAGGCGTCCTTCTGACAGATGATGGTGCCGTTATAGTCTTTGAGATCAAGAGGAATGATCTTGCCGGGATAGGGCGCGGCAAAGGCCACCCTTTTCTTGCCGGGGGCTTTGCTGGTGAAAACGGTGCAAAAAAGACTTTCACCGGTGATCAACCGCTTGCCTGCCCCGAGAAATTTATCCATCAGACTGCCGGAAGCGCTCTCGCTGCCGTCGCCGAACACCGTCTCCATCTCAATGCCGTCTTCCATGTACATCATGGCCCCGGCCTCAGCCACGGCGCTCTCGTGCTGATCAAGTTCAACCTCGACAAACTGCATTTCATGACCGAAAATCTCAAAGTCGATTTCATGGGCCTTCTGCAAAGATCCCCCGTCAACCGGGGGAGGTGCCATGGACTGAACGCTGCTGCCACCCTGCCGAAACTCCGGCACCTCGCCCAGGGGCTGCCATGCCTCGTATCCTTTTTTCCATATCAAGGTCTGCGGCGTATAGAGTCCTGCGCCGAACCCCTCCTTTATCTGTTCCTGGGTGAAAGGACCGCGGGATTTACCGTCAACAGCAACAAACCAGGTACTCATATACATGCCTCCTTGTTCTTAGAATTCCAAATAATTGTAAATGTCGATAAGCCTGCGGGCGCTGACACCCTGTGCAGCCGCCTGTCAGGTGTAACTTTGCACTTTCACTACTTATAGAGCCTGTGGCACTCTTTGGTCAAATGGTTTACTTCGGAAATCTTTTCCCGGGCCGCAGCAAAATCTCCCTTCTCCGCCGCAGCGATACAGGCCTTCACCTTGTCAACACACTCACGCCACGTATCAAACCACTGGCTGTGGGCGCTGAGATTATAATCTTCACATTTCCGGCGCAGCTCTGCCGCCAGCTCTCGGGGCAGGACAGACTCGCCACTTACCTGTTTCACCACCTCTTTCCACAGGCGGCTGATATCTTTTTTGATTTTTTTCCCTCCTGACGCCGGAAATTTCTCCAATTTTTCACTGTCACCCGTGGCGAGGGATGACGACTCAGCTTTTTCCGCCACATTGGTCTGCAAAAAAAACTCGCAGGAAACCATGCCCTTTTTCAGCTGTTTTTTCATGACAAAGGAAAAAGAATCTCCCACCGCCAGCTTTTCCCCACTGATAAGCAGGGAGCCCGCGGCAATTTCACCGGCCAGGCGAGTCAGTTCTTCGGCGATTTCAGAGCCAGACCGCCACTCTGCCTTTTTTTTACTGATTTCTTCCAGAAATATCTTCTTTTGATCCATGTTTTCTCCATGCAGAGCGGGAAAGAGATCCATCATCTTAGAATTGTCGGCAAAAAAACAGGGTCGTCAACACAGCAAATGGCTGCAGGCCGAGGTAATCTTAATTTAAAAAATATAAGTCAATTTGGTCGAATAAGCAAATTAAGCAAATGATCGACAGTGAGATGGAAATGGGCAGGTACCAGGATGGTGGTGTAATCATCAACGATTAACACCGGACCGCTCAGACGATGGCCGCTCATCAGATGTCGGCGGCTGTAAATCTTGACCAGCTGCGGGCCGCCTTCAAAAATAACCTGCCGGTGGCCATCAGATTCCGGTTGTGTTGAGGATTGTTCAACAGCCTGGGGAAGGGATTGTTTGGGGCGCACCAGGGACACGGTGCAGCGGATGGAAACCACTTCCAGGGGAGCATCCGGCAGAGAGTAACCGAATTGCTGCTCATGCAGCCCATGGAAACTTTCGGTAAAATGATCATCATAAGGGACACTGAGCTCAAAAGACTGCCCATGGTAACGGATGTCCACAAATCTTTCCGTCTTGACCCTGCCTGATCGACACAGGCGCAGCAGCTCTCTTTTCTTGTCTGCGATAAGTCGGGCAAAGCACTCATCAAGAATCTCCCGGTCAATTTTCTCACCCCGCAGCAAGAGCGACTGGCTGGCATCAAGTGCCGGGTCAGCCATAACCATGCCCTGGGCTGACAGGATGCCGGCCCTGGCCGGCACGACAATTTCCGTGATACCGAGCTCTCCGGCCAACTCACAGCAGTGCAGGCCGGAGGCGCCGCCGAAGGAGAACAGAGAGAACTCCTTGGGATCGTGGCCCCGCTCCAGGGATACAGCACGGATGGCCTTGGACATACCGGTATTGACCAGGCGGATGATGCCGAGAGCCGTTTCCCGGGCAGACAGGCCGAGCCGGCTACCAAGTTCATTCATTTTCTGTGTTACCCGCTCAGGCTGGAGGGGCATTGCGCCGCCGAAAAAGCGATCGGCAAGCAATCTACCAAGAAAAAGATTGGCATCGGTTACGGTCAACTCTGCACCAATGCCGTAACAGACCGGTCCGGGATCAGCTCCGGCGCTCTGCGGACCCACATGCAGGAGGCCGCCCGCATCAATGCTGGCTATTGAACCACCCCCGGCCCCCACCGTGTGAATATCCATGACCTGGATGTGCAGCGGATAGGAATCGATGCGGTAATCACGGGTAAGGGTCGGTTGTCCGTCACAGAGGGAAACATCGGTTGAGGTGCCGCCCATGTCAAAGGTGATGATTTTTTCACGCCCCATTTGCCGGGCCAGCTGAAAAGCGCCGTGCACCCCGCCCGCCGGTCCGGACAGGACGGTATGCACCGCCCGCTCGCCAATTGTCTCGGCCGGCAGGATGCCGCCGTTGGACTGCTGGATATACAAGGAGATTGTTCCGAGTTTTTCCGTCAACCTGTTGATATAGGAGGAAATGATCGGGGCAAGATAGGCATTGATCAGCGTAGTGGTCAGCCGCTCATACTCCCTGAATTCCGGCAGCAACTCGGACGAGAGACTCACAGGAATCTCCAGACTGCGAAGCCCGTCTGCCAGGATTTTTTCATGGATGTTATTGGCATAGCAGTGCAGAAGACAGACGGCAACGGAATCAACGGCTTTCTCCCGGCAGATCCTGCGGATCCTTTTACCTGCGCTTTTTGCCAGGGGAGTCTGCACCGAACCGTCCCACAGGATCCTCTCTTTTACCCCGACACAGTGATCACGGCCAATGATTGCCGCGGGGCGTTCCATACGGAGATCATATAAACTGGCCCGGTTCTGTCTGCCAATGACCAGCACATCCTCAAATCCCCTGGTGGTGATCAGTAAGGTGCGGGCCCCTTTTCTCTGCAGGAAGGCATTGGTGCCCACCGTGGTGCCATGGATAATTTCCAGATCGGCCGGCAGAGAAAAAGAGTGAGGGTGATCGGGCGCGGGGAAAAAATGGCTGAGGCCGGCCAGGATTGCCCGGCCGGGATCGTCAGGGGTGGAGGGAACTTTATAGGTGGCAATCCCCTGCTCTGTGAGCAGAATGAAATCTGTAAAGGTGCCGCCGGTATCAATACCGAGTTTCATGGGGAGCGTTCAAACGATCAAGCGTTAAAGCGTTCCAACGTTTACGCGTTTAAACGTTGGAACGCTACCACGTTTGAACGCTGCCTACAGTCCGGCCGCAATGGCTTTGCCTAACTTGGCATCAATGACCTCTGCCAGATGGGCATCACTGTAATCCTTATCCTTGCGCAGGGCCTTGGTGGTGGTGCCGAAGCTCATGCGCAGTTTCTGGCTGTTGACCAGCTCAACGGCCCTATCGATCCTGGCCTTCAGCTCTTCCGGCTTAATGCCTTCAGCATGGCCCAGAGGCCCAAGATCACTGATCTTTTTGGTAAATTCAGTAATGAGCTTGACAAAACGGGGAGCCTCGGCAGCAGAGGCCCACTGCAGATTATAACGCTCCGGGCTTATGCCGATTCCCTCAAGAACTCTTTTGACCAGAACATTGACACCCAATGCATCGTAATTACCAACCTGGTAATGGCATTCACCAAGTTGTCAGCCGCCGGTGAAAATACCGGCCGCGCCTTCGGCAAAACCCTGCAGGATAAAGGTAGGGTCGATGCGTCCGGTGCACATGACACGGATGGTGCGCAGGTTGGGCGGGTACTGGTAACGTGACACCCCTGCCGCATCGGCGGCAGCGTAACAACACCAGTTACAGAGAAACCCCAGAATCTTGGGATTAAATTCTTCAATGGTCATTCAATATACCTCTTTAAGAGAAGCGAGTTAGCTGTTTAGCTATTTAGCAGTTTAGTCTGTAGGTGTTCAGGTAATTAGGTGTTCAGCTAAAAGACTACAGACTAAACACCTAACCACCTATTATCATATCTCACCGAACGCCTTTATCTGGGCGCCGATCTGTTCACGGGTGAAACCACCCATGGAAATCGCAAAGGTCGGACAACGGGAAGAGCAGATACCACAGCCCTTACAGGAGGCGGCAATGGTTTCCGCCTTCTTTTTCTTATCCACCTTCACCATCTGGATCGCCTGATAGGGGCAGAGGCTTGCGCAGATTCCGCAACCGATACATATCTCCTTGTCCACCGAAGAGACAATCGGCTCAACGGAAACAAAACCCTTGATCAGCGGAATGGAGGCCTTGGCCGCAGCAGCCTGGGCCTGCACAATCACCTCATCAAGGGGTTTGGGAGAATGGGCAAGTCCGCAGACATAGACCCCATCCACGGCAAGTTCCACGGGCCGTAATTTTACATGGGCTTCCAGGTAAAACTTGTTTTCATTGACCGGAATCTTCAACAGCTTGCTGAGGTTTTCCGTATCCTCCGGCACAATGCCGACACTTAAGACAATCAAGTCAGGACTTATGGAGATATTTTCCTGCAGGATGGGGTCAAAGAAGTTAACGTTCACCTTGTTACCCTTCTTTTCAACCTCAGGCTTTTGCTCCACCTCATAGGGGATGAAGACAACACCCTTCTCCCTGGCCAGCTGGTAGGCATCCTCCGCATAACCGTAGGTGCGCATGTCCCGGTAAAGGACAATTACCTGGGAGGCGGGATTGATCTCCTTGATCTTTAAGGCATTCTTCACTGCGGTATTACAGCATACCTTGCTGCAGTACTTGAGGTCATCCCCGCGGGAACCGGCACACTGAATCATGACCACCGAATCAGGGGCGCGGTCCTTGGCCTTGCCGCCAAGGCGTGTTTCAAGTTCCTGCTGGGTGACGACCTTTTTCACCTGACCGAGCAGATATTTATCCGGGCGATGCTCCCTGCCGCCGGTGGCGATAATGATTACCCCGTGATCAATGGTCAGTTCGGTCTCTTTTTTCCCTTTGGTTGTTTTGACCACCGAGGAAAAATTACCGACAAAACCATTAACCGTCGCCAGCTCGGCGCTGGTCAACACCTCAATTTTCTTATGTTTCTGCACCCGGCCAATAAGATCCTGCATCATCTTAGCCGTATTTTCGCCCTGCAGGGTGTCCTGGGCGTTGACTGCATGGCCGCCCAATTTGTCATTTTTTTCAACAAGATAGCACTGGAATCCCTGATTGGCCAGGTTCTCGGCCGCAGTCAGTCCGGCCACCCCACCGCCGATAATCAGCGCCTGGGGAGTGACGGGAACGGTCTGTTCGGGCAGGGGCTGGATATGCCGGGCCTTGGCAACACCCATGCGGACCAGATCTCTGGACTTGCTCGTTGCCTCCTCCGGTTCATTGGCATGTACCCAGGAACATTGGTCACGGATATTGACCATCTCAAAAAGGGAACGATTGAGACCTGCGTCCTTCAGGGTTTCCTGGAAAAGAGGTTCATGGGTCCGCGGAGAGCAGGCCGCCATGACGATACGATTTAATTTATGTTTTTTAATCTGCGCCTTGATGACTTCCTGGGCATCCTGGGAGCAACTGTAAAGACTGTCGCTGAAATAGACGACATTTTCCATGTTGCCGGCATAATCAACCACATTCGGCACGTCAACCGTACTGGCAATGTTGATGCCGCAGCGGCAGACAAAAACACCGATACGAACCTCGTCCTCCGCCTTGACCTGCTGCTCATCGGGATAGGCCTTATGAACAATACCGGTTCCACGCTGCTGTTTGATCAGGGCTGAGGCGATACCGGCAGCGGCGCTGGACTGGGTGACGCTTTCCGGGATATCTTTCGGTCCCTGGAAGGCGCCTGCAACAAAAATACCTTCCCTGCTGGTGTTGAGCGGGGCAAAGGAATCGGTCTTACAGAAATCATATTTATTGAGTTCAAAATCAGCAATTTTGGCAAGCTCTTTGGCGCCCTTGGGCGAGTCAAGACCGACGGAGAGGACAACCATGTCAAAGGCATCAAAATGATGGCTTGAGGCCAGGGTGGAGTATGTCAGCTTCAGCTTTTTGCCCCATGGCATGACATCGGCCACCTTGGCCCGGACAAATTTGATGCCGAACTGCTCTTCAGCCCGAATGCGGGCGGCGTCAAAATCCTTGCCCTGGGTGCGCATGTCCATGTAGAAGATGGTGATCTCACAGTCAGGGTCATGCTCTTTGGCGACCATGGCCTCTTTGATGGAGTACATGCAGCAGACGGATGAGCAGTAACCGTTGTCACAGCCGATGTCCCGGGAGCCGACGCACTGAATAAAGGCGATCTTGTGCGGATGGCGATGGTCTGAGATACAGCGAACCTCTCCCTGAAAGGGACCGGAAGGATTGAGCAGCCTTTCAAACTCGATGCTGGTGACCACGTCGGGATGCTTACCGTAGCTGTACTTCTCCAAGGCCGAATCAGGCACCTTGCCGAAGCCGGGAGCCATGATAACCGCTCCGACATGGAGAGTGCGTTCATCGGGCTGCTGGCTGAAATCAATGGCATGGCTGCGGCATACCGGCACGCAGATTTTACATGTGCCATGCTTGAGATGCAGACAGGCACTGGGATCAATAAAATAGGTGGCCGGCACGGCCTGGGGATAGTCGATATGAATGGGGCGGGTTATTGCCAGGCCCTCATTATAGGAATCCACCATATGACGCGGACAGTATTTTGTACACAGGCCACAGGCCGTGCATTTGTCCGCATCAATGTAGCGGGGATTCATGCGGACTTTGGCCTGAAAATCACCGGGTTTTCCATCCAGTGCAAGGAAATCAGTATTACTCAGTATTTCGATATTAGGAGACCGACCGGCCTCCACCAGCTTCGGTGCGAGAATTCAGAGTGAGCAGTCATTGGTTGGAAAGGTTTTGTCAAGCTGGGCCATGGCGCCACCCACAGCTGCTGATTTTTCAACCAGATACACATAATAGCCGAGCTCGGTCAAGTCGAGGGCTGCCTGGACACCGGCGACACCGCCGCCGACGACCATCACTGCTCCCGATTTATTATCTTCTGCGTGACCCATGGTACACTCCGTTTATGGATTTCTGACCGCCGTTTTCAAACAGTTTCAATGCCTGAAAGGACAATCAAGTTATTTATGCAAACTGTTATTATCTGTTTTATTCAAAGGCCCAGCCGAGGGGCAACCAGGGGGAAAACAATCTCTCCCCTTGCGCCGGCAGGCGTTTATTCATCGACAATTTCCACCTTGATGGCGCACAGCTTGTACTCCGGCGTCCTTGACAGACGATCAAGGGCGTCCAGGGTGAGCAGATTGACGAGCGCCTCAACATGGTTGTATGTGGCAAAGACCGTTCCCTGCTGGGTACGGTCCGTCACCTTGGCCCGCAGCACCACGGAACCGCGGCGCGAGGTCAGCCGCACCGAATCCTTTTCCTCGATGCCGTATTGTTTCGCGTCTTCAGGATGGAACTCGGCAAAACACTCCGGACTGATAATATCGAGTTCCCGGGTCTTGCCGGTCATGCTGCTGAAGTTGTAACGGGCCAGATCACGTCCCGTAGTAAACTGCAGGGGATAATTCTGATCGGCAACCTCCACCGGCGGAATATAATCTTCCGGAATAAACAGACCTTTGCCGCGGGTAAATTTTTCGGTGTGCAGGACCGGGGTGCCGGGATGATCCGCAGTGGGAACCGGCCACTGCAGGCCCACCTTCTCCAGCCGCTCATAACTTATCCCGGCATACTGGGTCATAATGGTGCTGATCTCCTCAAAAACCTCCTTGGGCGACCGGTAATTCATATCGTAGCCCATTTTTTTAGACAGATCGCAGAAGATCTTCCAGTCAGGTCTGGCCTCTCCAGGGGGCTCGACAGCCTTGCGCACCCGCTGCACCCTGCGCTCGGTACTGGTGAATGTGCCGTCTTTCTCCGCGTAACAGGCGGCGGGCAGGACCACATCAGCCATCTGTGCGGTTTTGGTCATGAAGATATCCTGCACCACAACAAAATCACACTTCTCAAGCGCCGCCTGCACATGGGAAATATTGGGGTCAGCCACCGCCGGATCCTCGCCGAAGATATACAGGGAGCGGATATCTCCATTCATGATATTGTCCCACACCTCGGTGGCCGGTTTTCCGGGACGTCTGGGCAGCTTGACCTTCCACATCCTTTCATATTTTTCAAACAGATCTTCATTGCTCAGACTGGTGTAGCCCGGCAGGGTGTTGAAAAGTGCGCCCATGTCACAGGCACCCTGCACATTATTCTGTCCGCGCAGGGGGTTGCATCCACCCCCTTCCACTCCGATCTTGCCGCACAGCATGGCCAGGTTGGCAATGCTCTTTACCCTGTCCGTGCCCGTGATGTAATGGGTGATACCCATGCCATGGAAAATAGCGTGACGGCCCTGGGCAGCATACATGCGGGCAGCCTGGCGGATCTGCTCGGCCGGTATGCCGGTTATTTTTTCAACCATGAACGGCCGGTACTTTTTAACGAGCCGTACCAGCTCATCATAATCCTCTGTCCTCTCCTCCACGAATTTTTTGTCCAGCAGATCTTCTTCGATGATCACATTCATCATGGAATTGAGCAAAGCAACATCCGTTCCCGGTTTGATGCGCAGCCACAGATCTGCCCGTTCGGCAAGTTTTGTCCTGCGCGGATCAACGACAATCATTTTCGCGCCCCTATCCAGGGCCTGGTGAATACGCAGTCCGATAGTGGGATGGCTGGTATCGGGATTGCTGCCGATCATGAGAAACAGATCGGTCTTCTTGGTATCGGCAATGGAGTTGGTCATTGCGCCGCTGCCAAACGTGAGGGCCAGACTGGCCACCGTGGGAGCGTGTCAAAGTCGAGCACAATGTTCGATGTTGTTGGTGCCGATCACCGTGCGCATGAATTTCTGCATCAGATAATTTTCTTCGTTGGTGGCCCTGGCGCAGGAAAATCCTGCAATTGAGTCAGGCCCGTACATGGCCTTCAAATCAAAGAAGTTTCGGGCAACAATCTCCAGGGCATCATCCCAGGTTGTCTCAACCAGGTGGCCATGCCGCCTGACCAGTGGTTTGGTCAGACGTTCATTATGCCGTACAAAATCAAAGGCAAAACGTCCCTTGACACACAGGGCGCCGTAATTAGGCGCCAGATCAGGTTCGGCAGAAACTTCCATAATGGTATTGCCCTTGACCCGCAGGGTAATCTGACAACCGGCACCGCAGTAAGGGCAGGTGGTGCGCACATCCCGCACCGCCTCGTTAATAACGGGCACGTTGGCAACCTTTTTGGTCAGGGCTCCGGTGGAGCAGTTTTCCGCACACATGCCGCAATTCACGCACCTGTCATTAAATTTAAGCTGCAGGCGCGAGGCAACATTGTTTTCGTCAATCTGACCGGCAGTGACTTCCAGGGCGGCATACTCGCAGGCATTCATGCAGCGCTGGCAGAAGATGCATTTATTGAGGTCCACCCTGAGGACCGGATGGGATTCGTCTTTTTTATAGACCGGCCTCTCGCCCATGCCTGTTTTATTGATATTGACATTAAGAGCGATATTCAGACGCTTCAGATCGCAATGTTCAAAGGCGTTACATCCGCAGGAGAGACACCTTTCCGCCTCCTTGCGTGCCATCTGCTCATTAAATCCGAGCTTGATCACGTCAAAATCCTGCACAGCCGTCTGGGGAGGTCTGGTGGGCATTTTTTCCCGCAGCTTGATATTGATGCCGTCAAAGTTACTGAGATGCACCTGATCAAAGGTTTTGCCGCGGGTGAAATTAAACCGGTTCTCCCCAGGATCCTTGGGCACATCCATCATGTAGGAATGGATGTTTTCCGCCGCCCGGCGAGCGCCGACAACTGCCTGAATGACCGTCCGCGGGCCGTTCACCGCATCGCCGGCCGCATAGACGCCCTGCACGGAGGTGGTAAAATCCCTCGGGGAGGCGTTGATGGTATTGTTGGGCGCGATTTCTATCAACTCCTCAAGCTCTCCCCCTTTGAAGCCATCCACACAGGCCATCTGGCCCAGGGAAGTGACCAGGGTGTCCACGCTGATGGTATTGGTGCTGCCGGCAATAGCTTCCGGATGGCGCATACCCCGGGCATCGGGTTCACCCAGTTTCATTCTCACCAGTTCAACACTTAAACCGCCGCTGTCTGACTCGAAGATCTGTACGGGCGAGGCCATAAGCAGAAACTGCACCCCTTCCCTTTCCGCCTCACGGATGACACGCTGATTGGCCACCATCTCTTCCTGTGACCTGGGATAGATGACCGTGATCTGATCCACCCCCTGCCGCAGCAGGGTACGGGCCACTTCCATGGCAATATTGTTGCCGCCGATGACCGCTGCCCGCAGTCCGTAATTGATTCTTTTACCTTCAGCCGCATCGCGCAGCACCTTGGTGGCGGTCAACACCTGGGGCAGTCTGCCGCCGGGAATCTCCAGCGGTCTGTCCAGCCCGGTACCGGTTGCCAGCAGAATCGCATGATAGCCCTGATCTTTCAGATCCTGCAGGGTGAAATCCACTCCCCATTTCTGGCTCAACTTCACTGATATGCCCATGCGCAGGATCATATTGGTCTCATAATCCAGCACGTTGCGGTCAATCTTATAGGTGGGGATGCCGTAGCGCAGCATGCCGCCAAGCTTGGGATTAGCCTCAAAAAGGGTGACATCATGCCCTTTGCGGGCAAGATAATAGGCACCGGTCAGCCCGGCAGGTCCGCCACCGACAACGGCTACCCGTTTACCGGTTGACTTTTCCCTGGGAATTTTCAGATCAATATGATTCGTCATGCACCAGTCTGCCACAAAACGCTTCAGATGGTTGATGGAAACCGGGTCATCAACAAGAATTCTGCGGCAGCGGGTTTCACAGAAACGGGGACATACACGACCGACGGAAAAAGGAAAGGGGTTGCGCTCCATGATGAGTCGCATGGCCTCTTCATATTCACCCTTGCTGATATGCGCGATATAACCCTGCACATTGATCTGGCCTGGGCAGGTCAGATTACAGGGGGCCTTGCAGTCACCGAAATGGGTTGCGGAAATTTTTGCCAGTCTCTCCTGGCGGATCTTCACCAGAGCGGCAGAATCGGTTTTGACCTTCATGCCGTCTTTGGCCTGGGCGGCGCAGGCACGGACAGGCTCGTCCATTCCTTCTATTTCAACGACACACAAACCGCACGGCATTTGACTGTTCTTGCCGTTCACGGAGCAGAGAGAGGGTATATCGATCTCCGCCCGCCTGGCAACTTCGAGAATTGTCAGGCCTGACTCGGCAACAACCTCCATGCCGTTTATTTCAAGATTTATTGTCGACATAATTATCCATATCGATACATCACACCTTTAAAAAGCTCATCCTGCAGTGCAGCATTTGCCACACATGCAGGCAAAGCATCTCTAAAACTGCGCCGGAGTGGATTCTTCATGCACTCCGAGAATTTTTTATAATATCAGACGGCCGGCTTCCATTCTTTCAGGAAAGCAGGAAGATGGCCCGCTTCACGGGGACCGATGGTAATGGTCCACTCCGGAAGCTCTTCTTCAAGCTCGCCTTTGATGCTGGCCAGATAACCGGGGATGATCAGCTCACGATGTTTCACTTTATCCATGATACCGGATTTCTTGATAAACTGGGCGATCATATCCGCACCGAATTTCCCTGCAGCCCAGGCGGTAAGGACGGAAAGTCCTTCCGTGTCCTTGATGAGCAGCCAGGAAGGAACCTTGCTGCCCTCGATCTCGCCGGAAACGATGAAATAGGTCAGAGAGAAGTTGCAGGTAATGAGTACCGGAGAATTCTCCGCCGGCCCATTGACGCTGTATATGTCTTCCTGGACCACCATGGGGCGCTGGGGATCGGTGAAGATGTTCAGCTGCTCCAGGAGCAAAGGAAAGAGAATATCGCCCTGCAGATCGGAAAGCACGACAATGCCTGCATATTTGGCAATGAGAACCGAGGCGATCATCGCCTCCATCAGGGGATCGTCGGTCATTTCACAGGGAAAGGAAATCGACGGGAATCCGACCGGCTTGAACTTGGCTTTGATGGCCGAGCGGCGGGTCACGACATTGTTTTCCAGGGCTGCCTTCATGGTGCGGGCGCCGGTGTCGAGGACCAGATCCTTCAACCCTGCGGCCAGAAGTTTCTCGGAAATCTCAATGGTATCATCAAGGTTTGCTCCGCGGATTCCCAGCGGACAACCGGCTTCCTTGGCCATGGCGGCCATGGCGGCAGCGGTGTCAGCAGTCGCGCCATAGAGCAGGGGCTTGCGTTCGCCGCATGCCTTTGCTCCCTCGGCCAGATTTTCCGCCTTGCTGCTCATGAGGATCAGGCCCGCATCATCCGCGCCGGCAAGAACCTTCTTGACCAGGGCGATAAATTTCCCCTGATCCCCGTCGCTGTCTTTGACGGCAATCAGTCTGGCCTTCATCAGCACGCCGACACGCTCATAGCGCAGTTCCTTGAAGCGGCTGATACGACCGTCAATGTCTGCATCAGACATATCCGTACCGACCAGCACGGCAATGCCGGTGGCATTCTCAAACCTCTTTTCATGGCGAAACATGCAGGTCTCCCCGCCGGTGGTGAAGATGGAATCACCTGCACCGATCTTGATGGTCCTGATCGGCGGCGCGGAAGCCTCGCCAATGGTCGCCTTGGCCTCATCAGAAACATAAGGGCATTTTTCAATTTCAATCTGTCCGGCGGCAACTTTCATGGCAAAGGCAAGACAGGTGGGAATCCCGCACTCCCCGCAATTCTTTTTGGGAAGCATTTTAAGGATTTGGATACCAGTAAGAGCCATTGTTTATCTCCTCATTAGCATATAAAAAAAATGTAAATAGCCAGATTGGCTACATAACTGTTTCCATTTTCAGAGCAGGATGACCTTTCTCCTTGAGAAAAGCCAGTACCGCCTCTTCGGTGGTACCCACTTCCTCATCAGCGATCATGTCAAAAAGCTCCGGCATGCCGATGGCCTCACAGCGGGCCATCAATTTTTCCTTGAGCTCTTCTTTCAGCATCTTAGGAAGCCAGACAACTCTTTCGAGACCACCTTCCGCCATGAAAAGTTTCGGGCTGGTCAGGTAATGCTTGCTGACGCCCATGAAACCGGGGGTCTGCGCGCCACCGCCTGCCATACCGGCCAGCGAGGTGAACTTCATGCCGCTGGGGGTCATGCCCATATAATCGCGGTTAACCACCATGATGCCGTTACACTGGGGCAGCATGGCGGCAATGGCCTCAAAACAGCCGCAGGCGGTCATGGGGTTAGTCATCAGTGAATAACAGCTGACAGCCGGCACCGCTCCACGGGAGGCCTGGTTGACGAACTCGTTGATACCGACAAATTCACCCAATACCGCATCGCTACATTCACCCTTCTGGATGGGCTGGTTCGGGCCGGTTGGATTGATCTGAAAGGATGCCTTACCGTCCAGCCAGTTGTATGCGCCGCACATGCCTACCCTTTCAGGGGTGATGACGCAGACATGGCTGGGGGCAAAGGACTGACAAAGGGTACAGGAGTAGAAAATCTCCTCGGTTTCATCGGTCATGTTGCCCAGCCGCAGGTCGCGCTCGGCATAGACTTTTTTGGCAATCTCCTGAACCTCTTCAACCTTGGACTGTATGGTATAGATTTTTACCTGAACCTTATCAAGGATGGCACCGAACTCCTGATGCAGTTTGCCATGGAGCACCTTGCCGATGTGTTTGAAGGAAAAGCCCTTCTCCACCGCAGCCTTGCCGATACGAACCCACATGATGTTACGCTGGCCGATATGCATGATGCCCTGAATATAGTTGATCAGATGATGGAACTGACGCTCAAGAATCGGCTCAAAATCCGACTGCATCTCGCGGCCGGCAACTTCAACCAGGATGGCGATGGGCAGGTTCTCACCCTGGGTGATATCGCAGATGTCCTTGCCTTCGAGAATAACCTCGCCGTCGGTGACATCATGCATATCCTTGGAAATAAGCACCTCGACGCCGCTGGTTCTGCCGCCGCCGCATTCCATATAAAGATCATCCTTCCTGATCCTTTCACCCTCAAAGGCCGGGCCAAAGGCCATGGGGATATCAATCTTGGCAATGTTGACCTTCAGGCCGCGCACCTCGATGGCCTTCTGCACGATTTCATCATGGGGAACATTGCTTACCACATGCTCATAGGTGCAGATACCGGTAGGCAGAACCTCGGGAATATCATAGTCGGAGATGGTCGGGAAGCCCCAGTTGATGGCGCCTGCGGCATTGGCGTACCACTCGTCGCTTACCGGGCCGAAGGCCATGACAAAGGCAAAGGTGCGGTCCTTGTTATAGATCAGGTTGCCCCGGTAATCTCCCGGTTTGATGCCGCCGAAGGCCATGGCCACGCGGCAGGCAAAGCCGATGGCGAAAACAGCGGTGGTATAACTGTCGCCAAAGGGAACAAGGCGAGTGCCCCAGCCGACCTGAACATTATTTTTCACCAGCTGCTCGGGCATTCTGATGCCGTTTGAGTGGTCATGCATGAAAATATAGAGATTTTTTTCCTGCAGTTCCAGGGCGATTTTGCTGGCCACCTCTTTGTCTGCCGGAGAACCCATGATGGCTGCAAAGCCGGGGGCCGTGCCATCAACAAATTCAACCCCGCGTTTACGGAAGATAACATCGTCCGCCGCACCCAGCCACAAATTGGCACCGGAGGGATCTTCGGTCTTGGTATAATATTCGGGTTGCTCAAGATAACGTATTGCCTCATACATCTCTTCGGCGAAAAAGGTGGCCATGCCGGCATCAAGGGCCGGGGCAAGATAGGGCAGCCAGTTATGTTCACTCACCAGGGCAGGCAAGAGCTTGCGGCACTCCTGGAAGATGTCCTTCATATCGCCCAGTTTTTCCACCTTGGCTCCCAGCATGCTGTAGATAACCGGCAAATAATAGGCAGTGTTGGGAAATGAGACCACCTGCTCCGGACCATATTTTTTTAAAGCTGCCTCAAATTTTTCCTCGGCCATATCAGTGATTTTATGGGCGCCTCGGACAGCAGCTGAACAGATTATTTTTGACATTGAATCGCTCCTCTCAGATTATCTGTATAATTTCATCATTAGCTTATCAGGCTATTGATCAGAGACTTGGTGAGATTGATGGCTTTGGGATGTCTCATAATCAGAACCTCACCGCCTGAAAGCAGCATACAGGTGGCGGTGATGGCCTCCATCATGATACCTCTTCTTTCCTGGTCACCGAGCACTGCATCAGAGGGAAGCCGGCACTCTTTCGCCTTCCAGACCTCCCGGCCGAGATTGCAGATGATGGGCACCTGCAGCTTTTCATCCTGCTGGGTAAGAGCGGCCAAACGAATACGTTCCATAACGGAATAGGTATACTCAATACCGTATCCTAAAGCGCCGATTGACGGATCCATCAGGATGGAGTTCAGCGAAACTCCCAGGTTCTCGAGAAGAATATTCAGCTGTTTGGCGAGATTGACATCAATGGGCGAAGCAGCGACCATGGGATACTGGAATGCCATGGCGGTGGCGCCAAGGGAACGGTAATTACTGTCGGAAAGAGGCGCCAGGCATACTTTCTTGTCGCCGGTGAGCGAGGTGATTTCCCTCAGCGTCTCGGTATCCTTGTCCGCGTTGCCGCAGCCCCAGACAATAATCGGCACATCGATATTATTGATCACCTCGGCAGCAACCTTGGCCGCATCAGAGGCATTCCTGTTCATGCCGTTGGGATCGGTACTTACCATGGAAATACAGATCGCATCCGCCTGGTATTCATCAACACATTTCCTGGCCCAGGCCAGAGGATTATCAAGAACCCCTGCATAATGGTGGGCCAGAGTATCAGGCCATTCCTCAGGTTTCACATCAAGCACGTCCATGGCGATAAGCGGCTTATTGGGCATGGCTCCTTCAAAAAGATGGAAGGGCATTGACGATTCCCCACCGACTTTTATCGCCTTCTCGCCGCTGCCGAGCAGCGTCTCCTTAATTTGTCCCGTGTATTTGACTTGATAGGAAGCAGCAGGAACCTTTTTAGAACGATCAGCAAAAGGTATTTTTTCAACTGCCAGCTCGGCTACGGCCAGATCCCCGGCTGCAGCCGCGACTTTCGGCGCTTCAGCGGCTTTTGCCGCAGCTGCCTTCTTGGCCTCTTCCGCTGCCTTGGACTCGGCTGCCTTCTTGGTCTCTTCCGCAGCCTTGGTGGCCTCTTCGGCAGCCTTGGTATCAGCAGCCTTTTTAGCCTCTTCCGCAGCCTTGGCATCTGCTGCCTTCTTGGCCTCTTCCGCTGCCTTGGCTTCAGCTGCCTTTTTTACCTCTTCTGCAGCCTTATCCTGGACGGGTTTAACTGCCTCAGCGGCAGCTGGTGCAGTAACAGCCCCAGCGGTTGCGGTTTCAGGTGGTTGGCGTTTGAGTACTGCTTCGGCACTGGCAAAACTTGACAATGCCTCAAATTGCTCATCACTGAGGTTAAAGGCCTTTTTAAGGGCGTTAAGACCCATCTGCACAGACTGTAACGCCATCTGACGCTCTTTTTCATTCATCTCATGCTCTCCTGCATCTTCATATTCTGGGGCTGAGCCGGCTGTTGTTTGCGGAACAGCTTGGGCTCGCATTTTTTCAACTTCAGCACGGGCGCCGGCAATAATTTTTTCTGCCTCTGCTCTGGCCTCAGCCAGGAGCTTGTCCGTGTCAACAGACGGCTGCGGGGGTTGTGTCACAGGCGCGGTAACTTCAATGGCCTCTGCCGCCTTCACCGCTGGTTGCCGTACATCCTCATCAAAGACCGGGCGTGCTCCGAGTTTGGCGCGCTTGACAATCTCAGGTACAGCCTCCTCCCACTCGATGGCCATGATATGGACACCGGAAACGCCTTTGATTTCCTTGACCCGGTTAATGATATCCACACAGATATTGATGCCCTCTTCCTGCTTGTCGGCGGCATCCTTCATGCGGCTGATCACTTCGTCCGTAACATCCATGCCGGGAACGGAACTTTTCATATAGCGGGCCATACCAAGGGACTTCGGCGGGGTAACCCCGGCGAGAATATAAACCTTCTCGTCGAGTCCCAGGTCACAAACCATCTCCATGAACCGGGCGAATTTTTCAACGTTATAGATAATCTGGGTCTGCACAAAGTCTGCGCCACTCGCCACCTTTTTGGCAAGCCGCGGAGCGCGGAATTCAAAGGGATTGGCAAAAGGGTTGGCGGCACAGCCGAGAAAGAGTCGCGGTTCAGCGGACTTTATCGCCTCGCCGCATTGAAACTTCTTCTCATCCCGCATGCCGCGGACCATCCCAAGAAGCTGGATGGAGTCCATATCAAAGACACCCTTGGACCCTGGGTGGTTGCCAAATTTCTGATGGTCACCGGTAAGACAGAGAAGATTTTTCAAACCAAGGGCTGCGGCACCGAGAATATCACTCTGCATGCCTATCCTGTTCCGGTCGCGGCAGGTCATCTGAATGACCGGCTCCACTCCCTCCTGCAGGGTAATGAGTCCAGCGGCAATACTTGACATACGGACAATGGCGGTCTGGCAATCCGTGATATTGACCGCGTCCACATGTCCACGCAGTATCCCCGCCTTCTTCCTGACGACTTCCGGATCACCGCTTTTAGGCGGCCCCAGCTCTCCAGTTACGGCAAAGCCTCCGGAGGTCAGAATTTTTTCTAAACGACTTCCCGATTTCATTCGGTTGTATCCTTATGTTAAGAATTTAAAGTAGTTAGTAGAATGAACAGATCAGCTGTTCCAGGCCCTCATCAGGCTGGAGTCGGACCGTGGCAGCCGATATCCTTCAAGGGAGCGCCGGTTCCCAGATCACGCCGCATCTCCATATCAAAGAGAACCCTTTCGCGCTTCTTATCAATACCGAGTTCCTTGCGTTTCAGATCAATCCGGGCAATCATTTTCTGGGCGAGTTTCAACGGATCTTCTTCAATATCCCAGCGGCCGCCATACATTTCATCCATCCCCTCGCCCATGAATTTGTGAAAATTCTTGGAACCGGTGAGCGGCAGATTCTGGAAAATAACATAAGCGCCGCTGGAAACAAAGTACTGACCGATGGCAACGGCCTTCTCACTCATCCACAGAGGAGCTGTACCGGCCATGGGCAGATCTGATATATCATCTCCCAGACCACCCTCTTTGACCATCTCGGTTGCGGCGATCAGCAGACGGCTGTTATCAACACATGATCCGCAGTGCAGGATGGGAGGCATACCCACCGTCTCGCACACCTCTCTCAGGCCGGGGCCGGCAAACTCGGCAGCCTCGGGCCGGACCAGACCGACACGGCCAAGCGCTGTTGCCGCACAGCCGGTGGCCAGCACCAGCACGTCGTTCTTAATCAGTTCCCGGGCGATGATTTCATGATTATTATCAGCGTATTTGTAGTTATCACAGCCGACAATGGCAGCCACGCCCCGGATCCTGCCGTTAATGATGTTGTCGTTTAACGGCCGGTAACTTGCGCGGAAACGGCCGCCAAGCATGTAATTGATGGTTTCATGGCTGAAACCGACCACCACATCGAGCTTGCTCTCCTGGGGAATATAGAAGTTGCCGCGTTTCTTATAGTTGCCGATAGCCTTCTTAAGAATCTCCTTGGCGCTGCCCATGGGATCCTCTTCATTAAACTGGATATGCACGGCACCGGGCATTTTGGCCCGGTAGTTGGTGGTAATGACATCGGTATGGAAGGATTTGGCCACCTCAGCCACGGACTGCATGATACACTGCACATCAACCACCATGGCCTCAATGGCACCGGTCGCCAGGGCCATTTCCTGCTGGACAAAGCCTGCCGCCACCGGAATACCGCGACGCATGAGAATTTCGTTGCCTGTACAGCAGACACCGGCCAGATTGATACCCTTGGCACCGACCTTGCGGGCCAGGGCGAGCATCTCCTCATCCTGGGCGGCAAGACACAAAGCCTCTGCCAGCAGCGGCTCATGGCCGTGTACCGTTACGTTCACCTCATCGGGTTTGAGAACGCCGAGATCGACGATGGCACGGCGGGGAACAGGGGTGCCGAACATGATATCGGTCAGTTCGGTTGACAGCATGGAGGAGCCCCAGCCGTCGCCCAGGGCGCAGCGGGCTCCCTGCTGCATAATATTATGGTATTCCTGATCAACACCCATATGGGTGCGGTGGATCATCTCCACAACTTCCCGGTCAATGCCGCGCGGCTCTACGCCCAGCCGTTTCCACAGCTCCTGACGTTTTTTCGGCGCCCTCTTTAACATGGTGACGGGCGTATCATCCTGTTTACCGAAATCCGCCAGAGCAAGCTCACCGATTTCCAGGGCAATATCATTTTTGTCCCTGCCCTCGGTTGCCACACCAAAGACTTCAGCAAGCATCATCAGCTTATTGACATCCTTGATTTCATGGGGAGTTTCTCCCTTGGCAGTGGCAATGAAACCCTTCACCATTTCCCGGGCATGGTCCGTGTGGGCTGCCGATCCGCCGGCAATGGTGCGGGCAAAATTTCGCGCAACCACCGTGTCCGCTGTGGCGCCACAGATGCCTATCATTTCATCGACACCATCGATAATCTGGCAGGGCCCCATATTGCAGTTGCGGCAGCAGGTTCCGGTGGAACCGAAGAGACAGGCCGACATACCGCGCATTCTTACCCGGTCGTAAGCGGTAATGATATTTTTTGCTAAGTCCTGGGAGAGGACATCTTTGGTGGAAGTGCAGGTTATCTCTGTACAGCTTTCACATCCGTTTCTTGCGATTGCCATATTTTTTCTCCCTCAAGTATTATATCAGGCCGGCAGCCTGCTTGGCCGCCTGCAAGGTATTTTTCATTAACATGGTTATGGTCATGGGTCCTACACCGCCTGGAACGGGAGTAATTGCTGCAGCCTTTTCCTTGACCCCATCAAAATCAACATCACCGGCAAGTATCGCCTTGCCTTCAGCTGTTTTGCCTATGCGATTAACTCCGACATCAATAACAACCACGCCTTCTTTGACCATATCAGCGGTAACCATTTTGGGCACACCCACTGCGGCGATGATGATGTCGGCACGTTTGGTATGGGCCGCCATGTCTTTGGTGCGGGTATGGCAGATGGTAACCGTGGCGTTGCCGCCGTCCCGTTTCTGCAGCATGAGGTTACTGATCGGTTTGCCGACGATATTGCTGCGGCCGATGACAACCACCTCCGCCCCGCTTGTCTTCACCCCACTGCGGGTCAGAAGCTCAAGGATGCCATGGGGGGTACAGGGAAGATAGCATTGTTCGCCCAGCACCATCTTACCGACATTGACGGGATGAAAGCCGTCCACGTCCTTATCCGGGTTGATGGTATAAAGAACCTTCGCTTCATTGATATGTTTCGGCAGGGGAAGTTGAACCAGAATGCCATGAATTTTATCATCATTATTGTATTTCTCAATCAAATTGAGAAGTTCCTGCTCACTAATATCTGCGGCAAGAGTCATCTGCTCCGAGTGAATGCCCAAGGCGTGAGCGGTTTTATTCTTTGCGGTCACGTAAGACTGGGAAGCCGGGTCCTCACCGACAAGAATGGTCACCAGTCCTGGCACCACATTGTGCTTTTCCTTCAACTCGGCAATTTCTATTTTGAGTTCCTCGCGAATGGCTTTAGCGGTCTCGGTCCCGCTGATAATTTTTGCTGTCATTATCACTCCTTAATGGAAAAGAAACATAAATGAAAAAAAATGAATATGGAAAAAGTGTTGTGTTCGCCGTGATTTGCCTGGGGAAAGCAGAAAGATTAGCTAAACTGAGTTAAATATCTTAGTGAACTCAATCCAGTTTTGCAAGGGATTTATGGCGATTCAAAGAAGAATACAACAAAAGAAAGGTTTAAATTCCAAATAGTTAGGTAATACTACCTAGTGGATATTACCTACCCCGGCTCTCGGCAAGCTTGACGATGATATCATTGGCCTGACCGAGACGGGTGACAAGGGTCTTGAAGAAATGTTTGGCAACCTGGGGATGTTTTTCAATGATTTCCATGATTTTATCGCCAGGGTAACGTTTGATGGCAGATCTTCCTTTGGAGAGGATGGATGCGGAACGCGCCACTCCGGAAATCGCCGACATCTCTCCGAAATATTCGTTGGGCTCAGTGATTTCAGCAATTTTTTTGCCATCCTTGACCACCATCAGAGCTCCCTGGATCAACTGAAAAAAATCAATATCAGTATTGCCCTGGCGGATGATGACATCACCGTCCTCATATCTTTCCATATCCGGGTTGACAAGATAGGCCGGCAGACTCTCTTCGGTTATGACGGTTTTCTTCAGCACCTCATCAAGGCTGGTTACCCCCTGAATCGCTTTGAGTATGGCGGCATTGCGCAGAGGAATCATGCCTTCCTGAATAGCCACCTTGCGCAGCTGATCCTCCGGCACCTCCGCACTGATGGCCTTGGCAACCTCGTCGGTAATCTCCATCAGCTCAAAAAAACCGACCCTGCCTTTATATCCCCCTCCCCGGCAGACAGGGCATCCCTTGGGGCCATAGAGCTTCAGATTCTTAAGCTGATCTTCCGTGAAGCCTATGGCAAGCAGCTCCTTCGCGTCCGGCACTGGCACCTCCACCTTGCACTCCTTGCACAGACGGCGTCCCAACCTCTGGGACTGCACCATGGTAATGGCCGAGGCAAGCATATAGGGTGGAATGCCGATATCAACCAGACGGCCGATGGTGGCGGCGCAGTCATTGGTATGCAGGGTGGAAAAGACGAGATGTCCCGTCATGGCCGCCTTGATGGCAATCTCAGCGGTTTCCATGTCACGAATCTCACCAACCATGATGATGTCGGGGTCCTGCCGCAAAAAGGCCTTCAGGGCGGCGGCAAAGGTCATCCCCACCTCCTGATGGACGTTGACCTGGTTAATCCCCCTGAAGTTGAACTCCACCGGATCTTCAGCCGTGAGAATCTTGGTGTCCTCACTGTTGAGCGAATTCAGGGCGGAATAAAGGGTAACCGTCTTGCCGCTGCCGGTGGGGCCGGTAACCAGCAGCAGTCCCTGCGGGCGGTTAAGGCAGCGCTTTAAGGTAGCATAGACATCCGGATCAAAACCGAGTTTGGTCAGATCAACATTGAGCGAATCTTTATCCAGAATACGGAGAACGATACTTTCGCCAAAAAGGGTGGGCAGAGTTGAGACACGGAAATCAACCACCTTATTTTTGCCGATCCGCATTTTGATTCTGCCGTCCTGGGGAACACGGCGTTCCGTGATGTCAAGGCTTGAGAGGATTTTCACCCTCGAGTTCAAGGCGTTCTTGATACTTAAAGGCAGATTCATTGATTTATAAAGGGAGCCGTCCAGACGGTAACGAACCTGCAGCGACTTCTCGTAGGGTTCGATATGGATATCGCTGACCCCGTCCTTGACCGCCTTGATGAGGATACCGTTCACCAGCTTGATGATCGGCGCGTCGGAGGCGGAGAACTCTTCGGCCTCCCTGCCGGCGTCACTCTCGATGGCCATATCTTCGGCGGCTTCCGAGGCCAGGGTGCCGAAGTCATCGATACTGGTGACGTCTTCCTCTTCATCCTCAATCTTCTCATCAGCGCCGGTCAGCTTGCTGAATTCCTCCTCGCTGATCTTGTAATATTTCTTATAAGCATCGAAAATATCCTTTTCCGTTGAGACACAGACGGACAAAACCATTTTAACTTCCGACTGGAGTTCTTCTACAGCACTGGTGTCTGTCGGCTCAGCCATGGTAATCTGCAGCGTCTTGCCGGTAAGACGGAGAGGAAGGGCGCAATATTTTTTGACGATATCAAACGGGATGCTTTTGAAAATTTCCGGGTTAGGGGGTTCTTTTTTAATATCAACGGATGGAAAATTATGGATTCGACTCAGAACATTGAGGATCGTCGAGTCTTCTATGTAGCCGAGTTTGATGAGAATACTACCCAGCCGCTGGCCGGATTTCTTCTGGATGGCAAGGGCTTCCTCGAGCTGGGTATTGAGAATATGACCTTCTCTCCTAAGCACCTCGCCGATCTTGGTCTTGCCTGCTCCGGACTGGTCTTTGACCGTTGTCCTGAGGCCGGCTTTTTTATCAATTATTTTCTGTGCGGGAAACGCCATATGTCAAAAGTGGTGGAGGTTGTTTGAAAGTTTTTTTTATATTAGCTTATTATACTAGGCATAACAACTTTTTCACATATCGATCCGCTGGAAAGTAACAAAAAAGGCGATACCGGGGAAAGCAAACTCCCGCCGGTATCGCCTTTGCTACCTGGAAAAAGTTTTCTTTTAGAAAACGCCTTTCACCTTTCCGGTTTCCACGTCCACGTCAACACGACGGTAGGCAGGATCGGATGCCGTGCCGGGCATCAGACTGATGGCCCCGGCAACAGGAACAACAAAACCGGCACCTTTATAGGTGAGGATATCGCGGATCGGCAGGGTCCAACCTTTGGGCACACCTTTCAGTCTCGGTTCATGGGACAGGGAAAGATGCGTCTTCACCATACAGGTACCCATCTCCTTCATCTCAGGATCAGCCTCCATCCTCTTCAGCTTGTCCTGAGCCTCAGGGGTGTAACTGACACCATCGGCTCCGTAGACCTCTTTGGCGATCAACTCAATACGCTGGCTGAGCGGTGTGTCGAGATCATAGAGGAACTTGAAGTCATTTTTTTCCTCGCAGGCGTCCACCACCGCATCGGCGAATTCAAGGGCTCCGTCGCCGCCATGCTCCCAATGACGTGACAGGGCAACCCTGGCACCTGCGGCCTCGCCCAAGCGGCGTACCGCCTTGATCTCTTCGTCCGTATCGGTATAGAAGGCATTGATACAGACAACAGGATTGATGCCGGCCTTTTTCACTGTCTGAATATGGTGGATGAGATTCTTGCAGCCATCCTCAACCCAGCCGACATTTTCTTTTTTGTATTCTTCGGGCATGGGCTTGCCGGGAACCGGAATCGGTGCCCCGCCATGGCATTTGAGCGCCCTGATGGTGGCAACAATCACCGCGCAATTAGGTTTCAGCTTACTGTATCGACATTTAAGGTTCCAGAATTTCTCAAAACCGATATCTGCGCCGAAACCGCTTTCGGTCACGTTGTAATCGGCGATTTTCAAGGCAACCCGGTCAGCGATAACGGATGACTGACCGATTGCTATGTTGGCAAATGGACCGGCGTGAACGATAACAGGCTGACCTTCTATGGTCTGCAGCATATTGGGATTCAAGGCCTCAACCATCCAGGCGGTCATGGCGCCGTCCACCTCAAGATCTGCCGTGGTAACGGGCCGGTCCTGCCGGTCATAGGCTACGACGATCTTGCCGATTCTCTCGCGCATGTCTTTCAGGTCGGTGGCGATGGAGAGGATGGCCATGATCTCGGAGCTGACGGCAATGGCGAATTTGGACTGCATGGTATAACCATCCATTTTGCCGCCCAGACCGATGGTGATATTTCTCAGCGCCTGGGCGCAGAAATCGATGATCCAGCCGAATTCAACCTTCTTGGGATGGATATCAAGCCTTCTGAGATTTCTCTTGGCCAGCTGCTCATCGGTATAGTTTGCCTCATGCTGCATGCGGGAGGTAAGGGCCACCATGCCGAGATTGTGGGCGTTCATGATGGCGTTGATGTCACCGGTGAGCCCGAGGGAAAACGGCGTCAGCGGAATACACTGAGCCAGACCGCCGCCGGCGGCGCTGCCCTTGATATTCATGGTGGGACCGCCGGAAGGCTGGCGGATGGCGCCGACAACGCTTTTATTTCTTTTGCCGAGTCCCTGTACAAGACCCATGGCGCAGGTGCTCTTGCCCTCGCCCAGCGGAGTGGGAGTAATGGCGGTTACATCGACATATTTTCCGTCAGGTTTATCCTTCAATCTTTCAAGAATCTTGCGGTAATCGAGCTTTGCCACATAATGGCCATGGGGCAGAAGTTCTTCCTTTTGCAGTCCGAGCTTTTCCGCCAGCTCGTAAACCGTCTTCATATTCTTTTCAGCGTCTTCGGCAATTTCCCAATCTGCATGTTTTGTTGGATCAAGAACCATCACTTCCTCCTTCTCATGACAATTTAATAGATGATAAGCCTCTTGCAAATATCTCATTATGTCATTCCCTATGCGGCTGTCGGGAATCCAGACCCTGCGAATTTAATGTGCTCTGGATTCCCGCCGGAGTTTATCCCCATGCAAATGAAAGGTGAATAACACTCCTGAAAATCCCGGCAATAACGAATTTTGCAAAAAGCTTCTGGTATTTGGCAATTATGGCAATTTCTGGACGCACGTCTCCCGTGGTACCGGCTGGAGACAATAGTCAATACTCTATTATTTTTGTGAAAACAATCGGCAAATATACTTATTTTTCAGGAGTCAAGTACGCAAAAACAGAAGGAAAGAGAATTTTGAAATCTTCCAGCAATGGTATCATTACCTCCCGCATGGAAGGATCGGCGCCCTTGGAAGTACGAAGTTTGAACATATGGAGCCATTGGAGAAGATTCCCATAGACGATCAGCTCGGTTTTACAGGAATTGGGCAGCACGGTCCTGGCAGCCTGGGGAGTTGATGTTTCAAGCAGCTTGACATACAGTTTTTCGGTCTCAAGCATGGCGGTTTCCCAGAGTTGATACTCCGCACTGCCTTCCTCGTAAAAAAGAGGCTTGATGAACGTCACCTGACTGCCGAATTTACTGTCACTATAGCGGCAGTAACGCTGACTCTCCTGGAGAAAGCTGCAGGGGCGATGCCTTACCATTTCATGAGTAACAGCCCGATTAACGATAAATCTCACCGCAATATAACGATGCTTGGCCAGCAGGTCACTTGACAGGGCATCAACCTCGGCCAGTCGCATTTTTTCCACCAGCACCCCTTCCTGTAGGAGCAAACCCCTTTTCGGCAAAATATCTTCAAAAAAGAGCGGATGCCTTTCCGCCAGATAATGGGTAATCCCCTTGACGATCTTGAGGTTGGCGTGCCCCTGAAAAAGCTCACGGAAGGCGCGAACCGAACCGCTGACAAGAAGGCCTTTTTTTTCTATTCTGTCAATCTGCAGGAATTTGGGCAGTACAGAAAAGAGCTGGGCCACATGCGACTCACGATCAACATCAATTTTTAACGTCAAAACAGCCATTTCCGCAACAGAGTTGTGACCGTGCTTTAATATCCTGCGGATAAAAGGAGGGGCGGAATCGGCGCTGATCTTATCTTCGCTTTTATAGCAGAGACGCCCGCAGGCCTCAATGCGCACGGCCAGGCTTTGCTGATCAAGATCAGTAAGGATTTCATAGGATGGAGGAATGACTTGCATGGCTGTTAATACCTTCTGTGGGGAGGTTCCGAACCGCCCTTATCTCAAAAAAAATGTTTCTCTGTGATCTCTGCGTGCTCCGTGGTGAAAAAAAACTTTTCAGGAGTGGGTCAATTATCTGCTCTGCCAGAAAGGCGACATCTCCCGCAGGTTGGCGATGATGCCCGGCATTTTATCCAGCACGAAATCCACCTCATCCTCATTATTATAGACACTGAGGCTGTATCGGATCGAACCGTGGGCGGCGGTAAACGGTACCCCCATGGCGCGCAGGACGTGGGACGGCTCAAGAGAACCGGAAGTACAGGCAGAGCCGGAAGAGGCACAGATGCCGAACCTGTCCATATGCAGGAGAATCGCCTCCCCTTCCACATACTCAAAACTGACATTGGCGGTATTGGGCAGGCGCTGGGTTTTGTGGCCGTTGAGCAGGGCATTGGGAATATTTTCAAGGAGCCCTTTTTCCAGCTTGTCGCGCAGGGCCCTGACCGTGGTATTTTCTGTGGTAATATGGCGGGCAGCCAGTTCACAGGCCTTGCCCAGTCCGATGAGGGACGCGACATTTTCCGTGCCTCCCCTGCGGCCATGCTCCTGATGTCCGCCGATGAGAAAGGGCACAAAAGGTGTTCTCTTCCTGACATAAAGCACCCCTATGCCTTTAGGTGCATGCAGTTTATGGCCTGACAGGGAGAGGAAATCAACCGGGACCGTGGACAGATCAATGGGAATTTTTCCCACCGCCTGGACGGCATCGGTATGAAAGAGTACCCCCCGGTTTTTGGCAATCTTGGCCATTTCTTCAATGGGAAAAATCACCCCGGTTTCATTATTGGCCCACATGACACTGACAATGGCCGTTTCATCTCCCAGGCTGTCCTCATATCTCTGCAGATCAAGGGTGCCGTCACTTTCCACCGGCAGTTCGGTAATCCGGTGTTTATGGCCGGTGAGGGAATCAAGGCCCCGACACAGGTTTTTTACGGCGGGATGCTCGACCCTGGTGGTGACGATGTGCCTTTTCTCCGGCTGGGACTGAAGCGCGGCAAGTATTGCCGTGGAATCGCTTTCCGTGCCGCAGCTGGTGAAGATAATTTCTTCAGGGGCCGCATTGATCAGTTCGGCAATCTGTTCCCTGGCAGTGCGCACCGCCCTGCCGACCTGTCCACCGAAGGTATGCATGCTGGACGGATTGCCATACAGTTCCGAAAAATAAGGCATCATGGCCTCGAGAACCTCAGGGGCAACCATGGTGGTTGCATTGTTATCCATGTAAATGACTCTGTCCGCTCCGCTCATATCTTGCTCTCCTCAACTATCAAGGTATCAAGCACCTGCTCCCTGAGTTTTTTCTCGATATATTCCTTCAAGGTCGTCTGGGACTTGGAACAGCTGGCGCAGGAGCCCCGCAGCGAAACAATGACATAATCACCATCCACATCGAGCAACTCCACATCCCCGCCATCCTTTTTCAGAGTCGGCCTGACCTCTCTTTCAAAAACATCCTCGATCATCTTGATTTTCTGGATATTGGTCAGCCGCTTCGGCCCGCTCATGGGAATGATCTTCGGCGCCCCGGTCTTTCTGACCTCGTTGATCAGTTCCTGGATGCGCTCTTCGCATTTGCCGCAGCCGCCCCCCGCCTTGGTGAAGTTGGTCACCTCCTCCACCGTGCGAAGATTGCTCTCCTCAATGGCCCGTTTAATTTCCAGATCAGTGACGCCAAAACATTCGCAGACAACCTCCCCTTCAGCCATGGGCAGGGCGACTCCCCGGTAGTTGGCGATGGCCGCCTCCAGGGCCTCACGTCCCATGACGGAACAGTGCATCTTCTCCTTTGGCAGGCTGCCGAGAAAATCGGCGATATCCTCATTGGTTATCTTGGCGGCCTCTTCCAGATCAAGTCCCTTAATCATTTCCGTCAGAGCGGAAGATGAGGCAATGGCACTGGCACAGCCAAAGGTCTTGAACTTGGCATCAATAATTTTCTGTTTTGCCTCATCAAGTTTGAAGGTGAGTTTCAATGCATCGCCACAGGACAGGGAACCGACTTCTCCGATCCCGTCCGGATTTTCGATTTCACCTACATTTCTCGGGTTTAAGAAGTGTTCTTTGACTTTATCCGAATATTCCCACATAGTTCAAATTCCCTTTCATATGGTAACAATATGATTGTGATTCATAGACTGAGACACATCACTGGAGATTATAAGACAGAAGAAACAAACATAGTGATTTGCCCCACAAAAAGCAACAAATATATGGCCGGGCGGCTTATCCCTCACCCTTGAAAAAACGGGCAATCGCTTCGGCCAGATCTGGGCCGATTCCTGAAACAGCGGCAAGTTCGACAATTGAGGCATTCCTTAGTTTTGCCAGGCTGCCGAACACCTGCAGCAATTTCTTTTTCCGCATGGAGCCGACCCCGGGAATCTTATCGATCTCCGAAGAAAAGGCCGATTTATGGCGCAATTTTCGGTGGAAGGTGATGCCGTAACGGTGGGATTCATCCCTGATACGCATGAGAAAAAGCAGCAAGGGGGAATGCCGGGGAAGAAGAATGGGATTCTTGCGGCCCGGCCGGAACAGTTTTTCACCCTCCTGTCCTTTTTCCTTGGCAATGCCCAGCAGCTCTATCCTGTCCTCCAGGGCAAAGCGCCTGACCATGTCGATGGCCACATGCAGCTGCCCCTTGCCGCCGTCAAGCATCAGCAGGTCAGGCAGCCCCCCCTCATCAACCCCCCGTGTGAATCTTCGCTCCAGCACCTCAGCCATCATCCGGTAATCATCAGGTCCGGGAACCGTCTTGATCTTATAATGCCGGTAACGTTTGCCTGACTTTTCCCCTTTTTCAAAACAGACCAGGGAGCCCACCGCCTGTTGGCCGCTGATATTGGAGATATCAAGGCATTCGATCCGGTCCGGACGGCGCTGCAGATGCAGCGTTTCCATCAGGGAAGCGGCCAGGACATCCCAGCTCTTTTCCTTTTTGTCTTTCTCGCTAAAAACCTGTCCGGCATTGGCCTGGGCCATGTCGATCAAACGGGTCTTATCGCCGCGCACCGGCACCTTGAAAGCCACCTTCTGTTTTTTTCTTTCCGAGAGCCATTCGCTGAGCAACTGATGATCATCGGGCAGCAAGGGAAACAGCAGCTCCCTTGGGATAAAATCCGCCTCCTCATAGTACCTTTTGACACCTTCCGCCAGCACCTCGGCATCTTCCCCAACCGGCTCGGCAAGAAAAAATACCTGCTGACCCAGCACCCGACCATGGCGGACGGTCATGATGGATATGGCCACGGACGGGCCTTGCCGCACGAAACCGAACACGTCAAGCTCAAGAGCGCCCTCCCCTGCCACGATCTGTTTTTCCAGGGTTTCCTCAAGTGCCCGCAGCTGGTCCCGGTAAAGAGCCGCCTCCTCAAACTGCAACCGGGAAACGGCAAGGGACATCTTCTCCTTGAGCTTCTGGGCAAGCTCCCTGTTTCTGCCCTCAAGAACCATCAGCACATCCCGCACCATTTCCTGATAGAGGCCGGCATCCACCTTACCCATGCAGGGGGCCGGACATCTCTTCATCTGAAAGTTGAGGCAGGGGCGTGACCGCTTTTCCAGTTCCGCGCCCTTGCAGCGCCGCAGCGGGAAAAGGGACTGCAGCAGCCTGATGGTCGACCACATGGCGCCAACCGAACTGAACGGCCCGAAGTAACGGGACTTATCCTTGATCTTGCGCCGGGTCATCATGACCCGCGGCCAGGTTTCGCCAACAGTTACCTTGATCAGCGGGTAATTTTTGTCATCGCGCAGAATGACATTGTACTTGGGGCGATGTTCTTTGATCAGAGAGGACTCAAGGATGAGCGCCTCCTTTTCCGTGCGGGTGAGAATGGTTTCCACCCTGGCAATACGGCTGACCATGACCCCGGTTTTCGAATGGGCCGCCCCCTGAAACCGGGCATAGGAGGCCAGCCGCTTGCGCAGATCAAGGGCCTTGCCCGCATAGATCACCTTCCCGACCTTGTTTATCATCAGATAAACTCCGGGACTGTTGGGGATGGTTTTCAGGAAATCGGTATTCAGAATAGGATGGTCATCCTTTGTCTGTGACATGGACTTTTCTTACCATAATGTTCAAGAAGATCACGATTTTTTTCTCGCCTTCAATCCTGTATTCTAGTAAATTCAATGATCTTCGAAGTTGTGGACCTTTCCCGGCAAGGGGTCGACATCCATCACATCTTTGCTGCTTGACGCGGCACTGTTCGAAAAGATCAGCGGAAAAAAGACGTGGCATTACGTGTTGCTAAACCCATGAAGAGATGTTTATGCCGCGTCTGACCGAACAGGAACAGCAGGAAATCATCCGCTTTGTTGAAGCGGACAAATACCGCTTTCTGCTCTTCGAGGACAAGCGCGAGATGGAGCGGGTCTACAATAACGTGCTTCCCTTTCAGATCATCGAGCTACTGGACGAACCCCGCGCCGAGAAGCAGGCGGACACGACCATACAATTGAGCCTGTTCGGCCTGTACGACCGCGACCGCCAGTTCAAGGGCTGATCAACTAGCTCGCCTAGCTTTAACGGACACAAGAACTGCATTTCTTCTCCATGGAGGCAATACGTGCATGATCACTCTCATTGAGGCAAAAAACTTTCGCTGCCTGCGGTATATCCGCCAGCAATTGGGACCGTTTCACGTTCTGGTCGGCCCCAATGCCAGTGGCAAAACAACATTCCTCGATGTGGTGGCTTTTCTGGGAAGCCTGGTATCCAATGGCCTGGAGACGGCTGTTGGTGAGAGAACCAAAAATTTTCAGGATTTATTGTGGCAAAGGACCGGCTCTGAGTTTGAATTGGCCATTGAGGCGGCTATTCCCCAGGAGAGTCGAAAACAGCTGCGGGATAAGGAGTTTGACACGGTTCGTTACGAGGTCTCTTTCGGCATTGAACCCGAAACCGAAGAAGTTGTCATCCAGTCGGAAAAGGTGCTGTTGAAGAAATCTTCGCCCGGCGCGACACAGCCTCAGCAGCTTTCGCTTTTCCCGATGGAGCGTGTGCCGCCGAAGACCATCATGACGGGAAAAGTAGTCCACGGGACAAAAACAGTCATTAATAAGGTTGCCGGCGGCAATGATAATTTCTACTCTGAGGTTTATCCTAAAAAGGGAAAGGGCTGGGCACCGGCTTTCAAGCTTGGTCCCCGAAAGTCGGCCCTTGGTAATCTGCCGGAAGACGAATCGAAGTTTCCCGTGGCAACCTGGCTGAAAAGGTTGCTGACGGAAGGCGTTCAACAATTTGTCTTGAACAGCCTGCTGATCCGTAAAGCCAGCCCGCCCGGACAGGTACGCGGCTTTAAGCCGGACGGCTCCAACCTCCCATGGGTTCTGGATGCTCTGCGGAAAAATCATCCTGACAATTTTCAAAGCTGGCTTGAGCACCTGAAAACAGCCCTTCCTGATCTGGAAAATGTTCGTATCATCGAACGATCCGACGACAGACATCGCTATATGGTCATCTGTTATCGCGGTGGGCTGGAGATTCCTTCCTGGATGGCTTCTGACGGCACCCTCCGTCTGCTGGCATTGACATTGCCCGCATACCTGCCGGATTTTACCGGGGTTTATCTGATCGAGGAACCGGAAAACGGCATCCATCCACGCGCGGTGGAAACCATGTTTCAGTCTCTCTCTTCGGTTTATGATGCGCAGATTCTGCTGGCCTCCCATTCCCCTGTCATCCTCAGTATGGTCAAAGTGGAAGATGTGCTTTGCTTTGCCAAAACCCAGGAAGGAGCAACTGATATTGTGCTGGGGAGTCGGCATCCGGCCCTCAAAGATTGGCAGGGGACAACAAGCCTTGGAGTTCTTTTTGCCGGAGGGGTACTGGGATGACAACTGGACAATATCCCCATGAGCTTGTTGTTCTGGTTGCAGACAAAGATATGGAATTAGCAATCAAAGGCATTCTCGGCCGCACGCAGGCCATGGGAATACGCGAACCAATGCCGGTTGTTCATGTGCATCCGGAAAGAGATCCGGGCTGTTTGTTGCGCGGTCACGATTTTCTCAGTCTCTTTCGAAATCAGTTTGCCCATGCCCTGATCCTGCTCGACCGTGAAGGATGCGGACAGGAAAGATCTGCCAGAGAGATATTGGAAGCGATGATTGAAAAACGATTATCAGAATCGGGATGGGGCGAACGAGCCGCCGCCGTGGTCATCGATCCTGAGCTTGAAATGTGGGTTTGGAGCGACTCGCCACAAGTTGATGTGGTATTGGGCTGGCATGGGAGGAGTCCGGACTTGCGAAGCTGGCTGAAATCAAAGAACTTTTTACAGGAAGGACAGGCCAAGCCGGAAAGACCCAAAGAAGCGATGGAGCTTGCCCTGCGAACGGCTCGAAAATCTCGATCATCCTCCCTCTATGACCAATTAGCCCGGCAGGTTAGCTTGGGGCGGTGCGTTGATCCAGCCTTTATCAAATTGAAAATCACCTTGCAGACATGGTTTCCGAGAGCTGGGAGTGATTGAATGGCGCAAGGCATACGCCGGACACGAATAAACGGGCAAGTTGCTCAAGCAGTTCAATGAAAAATACGGAAATATAACAAATCACTACCGGCGGAAATTTTGTACGCTCCATTGCCGTTGGTCAGTTTTGCTAAATCTCATACATTTTAAAGGATATCACCATGAAGAAAATAGCGGTACTTGCCGGTGACGGTATCGGCCCGGAGGTCATGAAAGAGGCAATCAAGGTACTTGATGCGGCCCAGAAAAAATTCTCTTTCCAGCTCGAGTATGTTTATGCAGACGTGGGAGGCTGCGCCATTGACAACCATGGCCAGGCCCTGCCGCCTCAGACCCTGAAAACCTGCGAAGAGAGTGATGCCATCCTGTTCGGCTCGGTGGGAGGCCCGAAATGGGAGAACCTGCCGCCCGAGCAGCAGCCGGAACGGGCCGCCCTGCTGCCGTTGCGCAAACATTTTGATCTGTTCTGCAACTACCGGCCGGCCAAGGTGTTCAAATCGCTAACCGGTGCCTGCCCGCTGCGGGCTGACATCGTCAGAGACGGCTTTGACATCCTCTGCGTACGCGAGCTGACCAGCGGCATCTACTTTGGCCAACCCAAAGGCCGGGAAGGAAGCGGTCCCTCTGAAAAGGCCTATGACACCCTGGTCTATACCCGGGCGGAAATAGAACGGATCACCCGCATGGCCTTTGATGCTGCCCGCATACGCCGCAAAAAAGTGACCTCGGTTGACAAGGCCAACGTCTTGACCACCATGGTCCTCTGGCGGGAAGTTGTCAAGGAAATCGCCAAGGAATACGAGGACGTGACCCTGAACCATATCTATATCGACAATGCCACCATGCAACTGGTGCGTGACCCCCATCAGTTTGACGTGCTGCTGTGCGACAACATGTTCGGCGACATCATCTCCGATGAATCGGCCATGCTCACCGGCTCCATGGGCCTTCTCGCCTCGGCCAGCCTCAACAAAGATAAATTCGGCCTTTTTGAGCCGGCCGGAGGTTCAGCCCCGGATATTGCCGGCAAGGGTATCGCCAATCCCATTGCCCAGATTCTGTCAGCCGCCATGATGCTCCGTTACAGCTTCGGCCTTGATGAGGTAGCAAACGCCATTGACCAGGCGGTGGAACGCGCCCTTGATGACGGCATCCACACCCGGGACATTGCCGTTGACCCGAACAAGACGGTCAATACGGCGGAAATGGGCGATGCCATCGTCAAAAATCTGCTGAATGCCTAAATGAGACAAACTCGCAACAATTCTATTCTTCACCACAGAGCATACGGAGAGCGCAGAGAAATACTATTTATTATAGATAGTTACCTCTGCGTGCTCTGTGCGCTCCGTGATTAATTCCTGGAGTTCTTAAATGCCACCCCCTGCTGTCAGTGTGGTCCTGGTCGAACCCCAGGGCGCGCTCAATATCGGCTCTGTCTGCCGGGTGATGATGAATTTCGGTTTTACTGATCTGCGCCTGGTCAAACCCCGGGCGGATCATCTCAGCAAACAGGCCAGGGACATGGCGGTCAGTGCCAGAGACCTGCTCAGAAAAGCCAGGATGTTCGGTACTCTTGCCGACGCCCTGGCCGACTGCAGTCTCTGCCTGGGGACCACCCGCCGCTTCGGCAAATACCGGCAGGATTTTCTCGAACCCCAGGAGATTGCCCCCCTGTTTGCCCGGCATGATTCAACCGTGAAAACCGCTCTGGTCTTTGGCCGGGAAGACAGCGGCCTGACCACGGCGGAACTGGATCTGTGCCAGTTTTTTGTTACCATCGCCACAGACCCGGCCCTGCCCTCCCTCAACCTGGCCCAGGCGGTAACCATCTGCCTTTATGAGCTGAGCCGGGGACGCCATGCCCAGCAGGACCAACCCCAAGGAACCGAGCAAACCGACAGCAGAACGCTGGAAAACATGTATCAGCACATGCGCCGGACTCTGGTCGAGGCTGAGTATCTTGATCCACAGAATCCCGACCATATCCTGCACACCTTCCGCCGCATATTCGGCCGGGCCGGCCTTGACCAACGGGAGGTCCGCATCATTCAGGGGCTCTGGAGCCGCATCGACTGGCTGAACAGCCAACGCAGACAGTAGCAACCATGTCTTTTGACCCCCATTTTATCGACAAGCTGCTGGGCTGGTTTGACATACACAGCCGGGATCTGCCGTGGCGTCATACTTACGCGCCCTATCAGGTCTGGATTTCTGAAATCATGCTGCAGCAGACCCAGATGGACCGGGTTGTCTTCTATTTCACCAGATGGCTTGATCGCTTCCCTGACATCATCTCCCTTGCCGCAGCCGATGAGGACGAGGTGCTCAAATATTGGGAAGGTCTCGGCTACTACTCCCGGGCCAGAAATCTGCACCGTACGGCCAAGCTCCTGACTGAGCAGGGCAATATGCTGCCTGATTGCTATGAGAGCCTGATCAAACTGCCGGGCATAGGCCCGTATACGGCCGGTGCCATCATGAGCATTGCCTTTAATCAGGACTTTCCGGTGGTTGACGCCAATGTTGAACGCCTCTTTGCCCGCCTGTTTGATATTGCCACCCCGATCAAGAACAGAGAAAACAAAACGCTGGTCTGGCAGAAGGCTGCGGAGATGCTGCCGGTCGGCAAATCCCGCATGTTCAACCAGGCCTTGATGGAGCTTGGCGCCCTGGTCTGCCTGCCCAAAAATCCCCTGTGCAGCCAGTGTCCGGTTAGCGACTACTGCAAAGCCCACCAGTTACAGATTGTCTCGGAGCGGCCGATGCTGCTGCCGAAAAAAAAGACCATTTTTATCGAGATGGCTACTGGGATTCTGGTGAGAGGCGACAAGATTTTAATCCAGAAAAGACAGGCGGATGATGTGTGGGCAAACCTGTGGGAGTTTCCGGGAGGGCGTCTGAAGGAGGGAGAAATGCCGCAACAGGCGGTGGTGCGGGAGTTTCTGGAAGAAACAGGGCTGCATGTGGGCGTGACAGGAGAAATCACCAGCGTCAGGCACAGCTACATGCATTACCGGGTGATTCTGCATGGCTTTTTCTGTGAGGTGATGGATGGGGAGGAGCAAGAGCCGGCCCTTCATGCCGCCCAGGAAAATAGATGGGTGTATTTTACCGAACTGCACAGGTTTGCCTTCCCGGCCGGCCACAGGAAATTGATTGATTATCTTCGGAACAGCTCAGGGATTTAAGGTATTTAGACTTTTAGTCTGTTAGCAAAAGAAGTCGAGGCAAATCCTCATCCGCTAACAACCTAAATACCTACAGACTATCCACCTGTATTCGTTTTCTAAAACGAATACGACACAACCAGACCAAGCTTCTTTATCTGCTGAAGCAGCTGATCCATCTTGACCGGTTTGGTCATATAGGCCTCACAGCGGCCTTCTTCCTTTGCCTTTCTGATGTTTTCAGGATCACTCAGGGCGGTTATCATGATCACCTTCACCTGGTATTCCGGGATTACGCCCAGATCCTCTTCGATTTTCCTGATCTGCACCAGGGCATCCTGGCCATTCATTTCAGGCATCATGATATCCAGGCAGACGAGATCAAAAGGATCCCTATCCTGCAAAGCCTGGGTAAAAACTTCAATTGCCTCACGACCATTTTCAGCCCCATGGGTTGTACCTACATCAGCCAGCATTTCCTGAAGGATGACCCGGGTCATCACATCATCTTCAGCAATCAAAATTTTCATGGATAACCTTTAATATTATTATGACGTTTTTCTTCCCGAAAAAAAATACTTACCAGGCAACAGAATTTTTTTCACCTGTTTTTTGCATCCTCAGCGGGCTGTGGCCAGGGCCAACTGCGCAGCCCGCATCGAGGCCCCTTCGCCGCCGAGTTTTCTCCTCACCTCTGCCAGATCGTGGAGCATACCCTGCCTTTTTACGCTGCCTGGGAAGATATCCTGCAAGGCTGAACTGATATTCTCGGGAGTGGCCTCATCCTGCATCAGTTCTTTGACCACCTCACGGCCTGCAATGAGATTGACCAGCGAGGCATGGTTAACCTTGACCAGCATATTGCCCACAAACCAGGTCAGGGGTGACACCTTATAGGCAACCACCATGGGCACATCGAGAATGGCAAGCTCCAGGGTCACCGTGCCGGATGCGGCAATGACCAGATCGCAGGAGGCCATGAGATCGTACCGATCCTCGGTGATAACCTTGATATCGAGCTTTTGCCTGTTCAACCCGCAGTCAATCAGATCTTCCATGGTGAGGCTCGGCGCCAAAGGAAGCAGGATGGACAGGTTTGCATGAATTTCCCGCAACCTCTCTGCGGTCTCCAGAAAAACGGGCAGCATGGCGCGTATCTCTTTTTTTCTGCTGCCCGGCAGAATCCCCAGCAGAATGTTATCCGGCTTGATCTGATGGAGCCGGCAGAAATCACCTCTGGACATGGTGCGCCGGACCGAATCAAGCAGAGGATGCCCCACATAATCAACCTCAACCCCGCGCTTCTGGTAAAACTCTTTTTCAAAGGGCAGGATGACCGCCATCCGATCAATGATTCTGCCGATTTTTTTGACCCGGCCGCTGCGCCAGGCCCAGACCTGGGGGCTGATATAGTAAAAAACGGGGATGCCGAGCTGTCTGGCCTTTTGCGCCAGCAGCAGATTAAAATCAGGATAATCGATGAGAATGAGCAGGTTGGGCGGATTGCTCCGCAGTTCATTGACGAGTGCTGTCCTGGCGGCCCGGATATCACTGAGATGAGCGATAACCTCAACCAGGCCGACAACCGCCATTTTGGCGGCATCATATAAAATGTCCACGCCTTGCCGACGCAATTCCCCACCACCCATGCCGCACAGGGAAAGATCAGGGGCAAGCTGCTTCATGGCGGCAACCAGATGAGCCCCATGCAGGTCGCCTGAGGCCTCGCCGGCAACGATCATTATCCGCAGCATAAAATGTCTTTATGCCTGTTGATATGGTCCCTGATCTGACTGATAATCTGCAATGCCACTTCAAGAGCCCGCCGTCCTTCACGGCCGGAGACCTTCGGCTTCTGCCTCAGGCGGACATTGGAAACAAAATCCGTCAGTTCCGCAGCCAGGGCGTCCTGCTCGGTAAAACAGAAATGTGCCGTCTTTTCATTGGGATAACCTTCCGGGGTTGAGCCGGGGAGGCGCTCAATAATTTTTATTTCCTTGGTGGCGTAATTTACCGTGAGAGAGCTGCCTGGTTGGTATATGCGCAGGCTGCGCACATTGTCATGGGCCACACGGCTCACCGTGACGTTGGCGGTGCAGCCGTTGACAAAGATTAATTGGGCGGCGGCAACATCGGTTTCCTTGGTCACCACCGGCACGCCGATGGTTGAGATTGATTCAAGGGGGGATGGGACAACAGTGAGGATAATATCAATGTCGTGGATCATCAAATCCAGGATCACATCCACCTCAACCCCCCGGGGCTTGAAAGAATGAACCCTCTGTGATTCGATAAAAACCGGGCAGGTCAGATAATCCTGCATGGCGACGATTGCCGGGTTAAACCTCTCCAGATGGCCTACCTGGAGAATACGATTGCCCTTCTCCGCCTTGTCGATAAGATCATCAGCCTCGGCCAGGGTAACGGTCATGGGTTTTTCCAGCATCACATCCACATTTTCAGCAAAGCAGTCACTGGCCACCTGATGATGCATCGGCGTCGGCACCACGACACTTACCGCATCAACATGGTGTAAAAGCTCCCGGTAATCCTCAAACGGCTTCGTATTGTTTGCCTGGGCAACCTGGCGGGCGGCCTCACCTGAAACATCCGCCACGCCGACCAGTTCCACATCATCCATTGCGGCATATTTCTGGGCGTGGAATTTACCGAGATACCCCACACCGATTACACCAATTTTAATTTTCTGCATAATACCTCTATCTCTATTTTACAGGTCAGCCGACAAAAAAATCGCTGACTTGTTCAGCATATCTTCCAATGTGGAATCAAGAAGTTGACGAATCGGCGAGTGCTCAGGGACGGGCTTATCCAGCACATTACCCAAAAAGCCCTCTACCAGACGGGGAAAGAGGCGGACACTATCGGTCTCCCTCTGCTTCAGGTCGGATTTAAAAAACTCGCGGTAACTGGAAAATCTATCCACAAAAACATTGGTAATTGTCTGGGAGAGAGAATCAATCTGCTCCTCTTCAAGCCCCTTTTGCGGACGGGAGGCGATAATCCTGTCGACAATGCTGACAACAATCGACCGGTTGAAATCTTCCACCTCCCTCTCATGCGGCTTGCTGATGCTGCGCAGATAGCAGGCTGTTACCCAGAAGGCACAGAACACATCAAAGTCATTTGCCCGGATGGCATACTCGTCGAAATTGCCACCCTTAAAAAAATCCGTCAGATGTTCCGAACTGACACGGTAAAGGGCAAAAAGCTTTTCATGAATGGACACTTTAGTCATTTGCAGCCTGTTATTCTCACGGATCAGGTTAAAAGTTGGTCTTCCGCCACATGATGGCGTTTTTTCAGTTTCTCCCTTTTCCAGGGATAAAATGTAAAAAGAACGGATACGACAACGGTCAGCAGCAGCCAATCCACGCCGAAGAGGATCAGCGCATCTGCCGAATAACCGCCGTAGGCCTGGCGCAGTTCACCCAGGAAGGCCTGCAGCATGATAACCAGAAGAACGAGAGGGGTAAAATAGCGGATGCAGATATCCCAGATAACGTGCAGCGACAAGCCTCCGCTCCTGTTTACGTGGCTTCTTGCCACATGGGCCTTCAGCAGCCAGCCCACGATATAGCATTCGAAAATGCCCCCCATCAATAAGCCATAATTGGTGATGAAATGATCGGTGATATCGAGCAGAAGCATGCCGCTTCTGGTGGTGAAAATAATGCTTCCCAGAAAACCGAGCAGGCAGAGGCCGCTGACCACCGCCTTTCTCGACCAGGAAAACTTGTCTGTAATGGAACAGGTGAAGGCCTCGATGAGAGAAATGCCGGAGGAAAGACCGGCAAAAATAAGCACCAGGAAGAACATGGCCCCGAACAGAGACTGGCCGAATGGCAGCTGACGGATCGCCTCCGGGTAAACCACAAAAGCCAGCTGGGGACCGCCCTTGATTACCTCATTGAAAGCCACCCCCTTGGCCTTTGCCATGAACCCGACGATACCGAAGACGGCAAAGCCGGCTATGAAAGAATAGGCGCAATTGATGATGGATGTCCACAGGGCATTGCCGACTATATCCGTCTTTTTCGGCAGATAACTGGCAAAGGTTATCATGATGCCGAAGCCCAGGGACAAGGTGAAAAAGATCTGGCCAAAGGCGGCAATCCACACCGACCAGACATCGGGATCATTAAAATGGCTGAAGATATTGATTTTATCCCAGTCGGCCTTCAGATAATAGTCTCTGATGGCATCTGTCGCCCCGTCAAGGGTAATGGTCCAGCCGACAAGAATCAGGGTCAGCAGAAAAAGAATCGGCATGAAGACAGTACATGCCTTTTCAATGCCGTGATTCACCTCCCGGTAGCAGATGATCCAGCAGATAAACCAGACAAAAAACGTGGCGGACAGAATGGGAATTCTTATGCCGCCGAGTTCGAAGGGTGAAGCGGAAAGCTGCAGAAAAGTATTAAAGAAAAAATCCTGGGGATCAGCGCCCCAGGCAAGATTAAAGGAGAAAAAGAAATAATTGATGCACCAGCTGATGATAACAGCGTAATAAAGCATGATGCCGAAAAGCGCCACAGTGGGCATCCACCAGCCGGCCCATTCCCATTGGGGTGATACACGGGTAAAGGCCAGCGGAGACGAGCCCTTCTCCCTGTGGCCCAGGGTATACTCCAGAATCATCAGCGGAATGCCGGCCAGCAGCAGGGCACATCCATAAGGAACGAGAAATGCGCCACCGCCATGCTCAAAGGCCATGTAGCTGAAACGCCAGATATTACCAAGCCCAACGGCGGAGCCGATAGCGGCCAGAAGAAAGCCGATCTTGCTGCCCCAGATGGCTCGCTGTGGTGTTTCATTCATCTTATCGTCCGATCCTTAATTTATTTATCATGAAGGAATATGCGTATGTCCGGTCTTATCCTCGCCGTAGTTTCGAATTTTCCTGCAGCCAGTCTAAATGAAAATAAATCTTTGTCAATAAACTAAGGAATCAGGTAAGATGAATTCATAAAAACATCTCAGCATGAACGCAATTTCATTTCAAAAAAGTGTAATTCTTTATAATAGTTAAAAAATATGACGCAGCAGCTGTTTCAGTCCATGATTGTCAGGGAAGAACCTGGCAATGTCTTTATCCGAGAAATAAAAGAAAGAGACATTTCTGAACTTCCTGATCACGATGTGCTCATTGCCGTACATTTTTCTTCCCTGAACTACAAGGATGCCCTGTCCGCATCGGGAAACAAGGGCGTTACCCGCCGCTACCCCCATACACCCGGCGTGGATGCTGCAGGAATTGTCATGGAAAGCAGATCCGGAAAGTTCAAAGCCGGAGACGAGGTCATTGCTTGCGGTTATGACCTGGGCACAAAAATTCCGGGTGGCTTTGGCCGGTTTATCAGGGTCCCGGCGGAATGGATCGTACCCCTTCCCCAGGGCATGAGCCTTTACGAGAGCATGATCTACGGCACGGCCGGCTTTACGGCCGCCCAGTCAGTGCTTAAAATAGTTGACCACGGCATCAAACCGGAAGACGGCAAAATCCTGGTCAGCGGGGCCACAGGCGGAGTGGGCAGCGTCTCAGTGGCCATTCTGGCCAAACTGGGCTATCAGGTGACAGCAGTAACGGGAAAGAGCGAGGAGCATGCGCTGCTTAAGCGACTTGGCGCGGCAAACATCCTCACCCGCCAGCAAGCCTCTGACACAACCGGCAAAATGTTATTGAGAGAGAAATGGGCCGGTGTTGTTGATACTGTTGGTGGTGACATTCTGACAACCGCCATCCGAACCACCCAATATGGCGGCATAGTCACCTGTTGCGGCAATGTGGCCTCGCCGAACCTCAACCTCTCGGTGTATCCGTTTATCCTCCGGGGAGTTACCTTAAGCGGTATCGACTCGGCAAGCTGTGCTCTTTCCGTACGTCAGCGGATATGGAACAAGCTCGCCGCAGAGTGGAAAATAGATCAACTGCACGAGCTTGCACGAGACATCGACTTATATCATTTAAGCAATGAGATAGACAATATACTCAAAGGAAAAATAAAGGGAAGGATTGTTGTCCGGCTGTAACCTGACCGCTGCGGCAATCCGCTAAGAATATCGCATTTATTACGGCATGAGCGTATGGAAACGGAAAATAAATATATCAAGGATGTCGACAGACTGGTTCCCAGGCCGGACATCGCCCTGGAGGTCTTACAGATGGCCTACGACAATCAGGTCAGTATCCCGGCGATGGCCAACAAGATCGAGATGGATCCCAACCTGACGGCCAACATGCTGCGGCTGGCAAATTCGGCATATTTCGGCCATATGCGTGAAATAACGTCAATCAAGGATATCATTATCCGGCTCGGACTGGAAACGGTGAAAATTATCGCCATTACCGGCGCGTCTGCCGGGTTAATGCGATCTCCCCAGCAGGCCTACAATCTTGAACCGGGCACCTTATGGCATCACTCCCATGCCACAGCAGTTCTGTCATCGGTCATAGCAAAATATGCCAAAGCCGAGGAACCAGGAGCTGTTTATACGGCCTCTCTACTCCACGATATCGGCAAGGTCATTCTGAACAGGCCTCTGCAAATTGCCTTCTCAAACAACAAAAATCTGGGCAGGAAATTCAATTCTCTTATTGAACTGGAGCAATTCCTGCTGCAAACGGATCATGCCAGGGTCGGTATGGCGCTGCTGCAGAAATGGGGATTGCCTGACAACATCACCATACCGGTCGGCTTCCACCACAGGCAGAATTGCCCGGAGGCTGAGCAGCTGAACGTCAAAATCGTCAGTCTGTCGAACTTTCTGGTGGAAAGTATTGGTATCCGTTCGGTTCTGCCGGAAAATTTTACTTTCAATGTGCAGGATTTCATTGATCAGAACCAACAGCTGCCGGATGTGCCCAATTTCCAGGAAAATATGGAAAGAATTATTGATGAATTCTTCTATCAATTCAACGAAACGGCAAAATTATCGAACTAAGGCATGGCTGACAAAAAAATCCCTTCCTCTTCACCCTTTACAGACAAGAAACTGCTGAACCGGCTGCTCGATGAGAAGGGTATTGCTGAAGATTCTGACTGGCGCGCCTTCTTCAACTGTCTCCTCATCCAGCAGCAATGTAATCATCTGACCGACCAGCAAAAAAACGATCTGCGGCAACTGACCGACGAACTTCTTGAACAAAATGACTTTTCAGCCGGCCATCTTCAAAAGGCTTTTGTGCAACAAAACAGAGTGCTGAATGCGCCGAGTCTTGAACAGTTGCAGGAGGCAATTGCCGAATCGGAAGATCTTCTGCAGGAATTCCGGCAACTCTCCATTAAAAGAACCGGCGAGGTGGCTCGACTTGAGAACTCAGCTATAACGACTATCCAGAACAATGCGGAGCCGAGCATAATGATCAAGCAGCTCCGCATCGCCTTCCGCTCTCTCATTGATATGATGAAAACGGACACTGACAATCTGGAAAGATTGTGCAAGACCGATCAGCTTACCGGACTTGGCAACCGCCGTTATTTCGACCAGTTTCTCCAGAGAAAAATTGACTTATTCACGGCATTGCGCCCCCTTTCTCTGCTTATGCTCGACATCGATTATTTCAAAAAATTCAACGACAGCTATGGTCACAGAATCGGCGATCAGGCCCTAAGTACCGTTGCCAAGATCATCAGTGCACATATGCAGCAGGAGAAGCTGGGAGAATCCGGTTTAGACTACCTTGTCGTCAGATACGGCGGAGAAGAATTTGCTATTGTGCTGTACGGGGTAAAACTTGAAGAGGCAGTCAGACAGGCTGAAATCATCAGAGACAAGATCGAAAGCTATTCCTTTGTCATCCGCAACATAAAAGGGAAAATCATTCATCGCGACATAAACATCAGCGTCTGTATCGGCGTGTCGACATTTAATCCTGCCTGGACCGACGCTACGGCAGAGCGTTTGGTCGAGGCTGCCGACCGCGCCCTCTACCAGGCAAAGGCAGACGGACGCAATCTAGTCCGTTTTTAACCGGCGGCAAGTCACCTTATTGCACATCACTATCCTTCAGTAACACAACCTTGTTGCCGCCCTCACTTTTGGCCACATGCATCGCTTTGTCAGCCAGCGAGAAGAAATCCTCATGGTTTTTCAAATTCTCCGCATTATTTGCCGCAACCCCGATACTTATGGAAATCTGACGGCCGATCTCCCCATCATCAAAAACAAACTGACACATCTGGAAATGGATATTGCGGGCAATATTCTGCCCTTCAACAGCATCAGCATCAGGCAGAAGCACACCGAATTCATCTGCGCCGATGCGGCCGCAGATATCCGTATTCCGCACATTACTAACCAGGATAGCGGAAATTTCCTTTAACAGAAAATCTCCGAATTTTCTGCCGCAGGAAGAATTGATCTCTTTAAATTTATCTATAGTAAAAAGCATGAAAACAAGTCCACTGCCTCGGCGGGCGGCAAGTCTGAATTCACGGGCAAGCACCTCGATAAAATGACGACGGTTGATAAGGCCGGTCAGATCATCCTTGATGGCAAGCTCATTGAGCTTGTTTATCATTTTTTTGCAGTCGGAGATGTCCCGGTAGACGACAAGACATTGCCAGACAAAGTCATGATCATCTTTGATGGGATATGCCGAAACGGTAAACCATCGGTTCTCCAGGAATGGCTCCTGGCGTTCGACATGATATGATTTACCGGAATGAAAAACCTTGCAGGCGGGGCAGTGGCTTGCAGGGTTATTGAGTTGATGGAAAAACTGAAAACATTTTTTGCCCAGCAGTTCTTGCGGCGCGAAATTGTCGCAGGTTGCCTTATTGGCCCGGACAATTTTAAATTCACGGTCAACGATATACATCAGATCGTCAACAACATCAAAGGTTTCCTGCCAGAGACGGTTATGATCAAGATGCCGGTCCAGACGGCTTTCGGTCATGGCTGAACCCGCGGCTTGTTCAAGCTCCTCGACTCTCTTGCGTAATCTGGCCAAATCCTCGGCCAGCTCTTCCCTGGATTTATTACAATAATTCATACCAGCTTATGCCCCTTCCCACGAGTGGACTGCAACGACTTTTAAGCAATAGCCAGGATTTCTGAACTCTGCCACGCGAATAAATTTCTGCCTGCGAGTCATAGAAAAAGTACAAAATAAAACAACCTGTTGGAAAATTCCAGGAATAAATTATAATAATTACCCTATGCAACCACAACAACGATGTCAGCGATGCGGAACATGCTGTAAAAATGGCGGACCGATACTCCACCGGGAAGATTTGCCGCTTGTGCAAAAAGGCATCTTTTCCCTGCAGAATCTCGTGACCATCAGAAAAGGGGAGCCTGCCTTTAACCCTTTTACGGGGAAGGTGGAACCCGCCGCCCAGGAAATGATCAAAATTGCCGGCAAAGGCGCAAGCTGGGAGTGTATTTTTTATGATGCCGCCCAGTCCGCCTGCATTATCCATGCAAACCGGCCGCTTGAGTGCAGACTCCTGCAATGCTGGGACACCGGGGGAATTGAAGCGATCTACGGCAGGGACTGTCTCAGTCGTTTTGATCTGGTTACGGGCCAAGATCCCCTCACAGCGCATATCAGGAAGCACCAACAGCAATGTTCCTACGCCAAGGCTCTACCGCTGATGGAACATCTCTCCTCGCCAACGCCGGCTAAGGTAAGCATGGAGGAATTGACAGGCCTCATGCAGCAGGACCTGCAGCTGCGCGAGCAGGCCATCTCCGCATTCAGACTCAGCCTGCAGCAGGAACTTTTCTATTTCGGTCGGCCCCTCTTCCAGTCTCTGCAACACCCTGGTCTTCGGGTGAAGATGGCAGGCTCCTCAATCCGGCTGGAATGGACCAATCCTGTTTGAGCTGTCTGGCCACATCATGACAGCAGGCAATTTACTGATACTGCCCGGCCGGTGAGTTTAAAGAGTGCATGAATCACCCAATCATAAACCGGCCTTGGCAAACGAGGCGGCAACAATCTCCCTGGCCTCCTGCTGGATCTGTTTGAGATGGGCCTTCCCCTTGAAACTTTCCGTGTAAATCTTGTAAACATCCTCGGTGCCCGAAGGTCTGGCGGCAAACCAGCCGTTTTCGGTGACAACCTTTAATCCGCCGATGGATGCGTCATTGCCCGGCGCATGGGTCAGTTTGGCCAGCACCGTCTCACCGGCCAGGGTCTTTGCCTCCACATCATCAGGAGAAAGATTTGACAGCACCTTTTTCTGGTCAGCGGTGGCCGGGGCCTCGATCCGCTCATAGAGAGGCGAGCCGAACTTATCCTCCAGTGCCTGGTAATGCAGACCGGGATCCTTGCCGGTTACCGCGGTGATCTCGGCCGCCAGCAGCGCCATGATGATGCCGTCCTTGTCAGTGGTCCAGACGCTGCCGTCCTTGCGCAGAAATGTCGCGCCGGCGCTTTCCTCACCGCCAAATCCATATTCGCCCTTTAAAAGACCCTGGACAAACCATTTGAACCCCACCGGCACCTCCGACAATTTCCGGTTGATGCCGGCAGCAACCCGATCGATCATCGAGCTTGAAACAAGAGTTTTGCCCACGCGAAGATCCGCACCCCAGCCGGGCCGATGGGTGAAGAGGTAATTGATGGACACGGCCAGGTAGTGATTGGGATTAAGCAGCCCAAACTCACGAGTGACAATGCCATGGCGGTCGTAATCAGGGTCATTGCTCACGGCAATGTCGAAACGATCCTTCAGGGCAATCAGCGAGGCCATGGCATAAGGGGAAGAGCAATCCATACGGATCTTGCCGTCCTTGTCCAGGGTCATAAAGGAAAAGGTCGGGTCAACCCGGTTATTCACCACCTCGATATCCAGGCCATATCTCTCGGCAATAACGGGCCAGAAGGCGATACCTGAGCCGCCCAGGGGATCAACACCGATTTTAACGCCGGCCTTGCGGATGGCCTCCATGTCAATGACCTGCTGCAGGTCATCCACATAAGGCTGCACAAAATCATAGGCCACGGCCTGGGCAGAGGAAAAAGCCTCTGTCAGGGACAAGAAGCGAACCCCTTGCAGTCCCGTGGCAAGCAGTTCATTGGCGCGTTGCTCGATCACCTTGGTGGCATCGGTGTCCGCAGGACCGCCATGGGGAGGATTGTACTTGAAACCGCCATCTTCCGGGGGATTGTGCGAGGGAGTGATCACCACCCCGTCGGCCTTATTGTCGGGATGCGTCCTGTTCCAGCCGAGTATGGCATGGGATACCACCGGCGTGGGCGTGTATCCCCTGCCCTGCTGATAGCGAACCTCAAGACCGTTGGCGATAAAGACCTGCAGGGCGGTGGCAAAGGCAGGCTCGGACAGGCCATGGGTGTCCATGCCGACAAAAATGGGACCGGTGATACTCTGGGAGAGCCGGTACTCAACTATCGCCTGGGAGATAGCCTTGATATGAGGCTCATTGAAACTGTTCTTAAAGGAACTGCCCCGGTGTCCCGATGTGCCGAAGCTGACCTTCTGCTCATCCTGACTGACGTCAGGCGTATACTGATAATAGGCGGCAATCAGCCGGGGGATATTGCATAAATTCTCCGGAGCCGCGGGTTTTCCAGCCTGTGGGTGCAGAGCCATTCCTTACCTCCTGTAACAGTTTCACATCATAATTGGTGTACGACTTAAAAAAGCGCCTGACCGCATGACAGGCAGACATCCGGACGCTTCAGTGTTCAATAAACAACATAACCGGCCGGAATTCAAGCATTACATCCGTCAGACAGGAAAAAGGTGGTTACGGGAATGGATCATGAAAACCGGCTTTAATAGAACAGGGAAAATTAAGAATGTACGTTATGTCGCGCTATTAGAAAAAAATCGGCCAGCGGCAGATGAAACGGAAGCGAGTGGAGGAATCGTCCCTAAATAGGATAAAGAAAAAGTGAAGCAGCCTCAGGTTAGTGTTGGAGAAGAAACACAAACCTGAAGCCGCTTTTTTCAATGCACGAGTCTATAATGATCTATCTCAACTCGGGAATCTGGTAAGTATGGGTAAATATGATGACCTGCAGGTCATCATCAGACATGGCGGTGAAACCACCAATATTAGAGTTTATTTGCGGTTCTGCAATTTCTTGATCAACAAATACTCTTTGATGTATGGAAGCTGGCGTTTTCACCCAAGTACCGGCGGTAGATGATTCCTCCAGATACTCGACCATGCCGTCGTAAACATATGGTTCACCGTCATTACGGCCTTCCTGTGCCCGACCACGTTTTGCATTACCATCTGCCTGAATACCATATGTCCCAAAACGATTGTATTCTGCTAGCGTCTCATAATTAAAATAGACGGGATTCTTGGAGTAATTAATCGCGTCATCGAGAGGTTTGCCGTCTTCATCATAGGCGCTGTAGCCGACGACCTTGTTAATGCCGAGAATCGAGTTTGTATACACGATCTTGTCAACGGTGATATTGCCTTTTTTGTCAGCCGCGGCAGAAAAGAAGGAAGCTGCAAGGGGGAAGTCTTCCCCAGCGCACTTATCACTGTCCGAAGAGGTCAATATCCCCTCATACTCGACACAGTATTGATCGTCCACCAATTCTTCAGCCGTACAGGTGATATCCATGTTGCCATACACATCCAAGTACAGGCTGCCATCCGATTCCATTCTTATGGAATAAGAAACAATAGCTCCGGCATCAACCAGATATCCAAGCCCAAAAGACTCCATCTTAACAATATCGATGGTAGGCCGGGGGGCATCGGACGGGCCATCAACCAGTTCAAGGAGTTGACTCAATGGCATACCGCCATAGAGCGAATAATCAATGGGAGCTCTTTCGTCAGCCGGAGTGACCAGATGTCCGTCCTCGATGAGCTTAAGATAAAGGGCAAGATTTTCCTTAGGTGAGTCAATCGCCTTTTCCACTGTATCCACCACCAGAGGATCGTTGTTCTCATCAATAAGGAACTCGTCATAGATGTCGGTGGTTACCATCAGACGTCCCGATGCATCTATCTTAATGTCCTTCGCTGCATTTAAAGAGCGGATCGCCTCATCAAAGGAGGCGTCCAGAACAGCCTTCGGCGCCCTGGCCAGATTCAACCGGCCGAACTCAACCTCCTGCACCAAATCACTATATGAGATTGCAACATGATGGTCGTCTTGATCAAATACGTCCTCAAGTGTTTCATCGGCTGCAAGAAACTCATCAGTCGACACCGCGCATTCGGTTCTTTCCCAAGTGGGATCATAGGTCTTTACCAGAAGGATAAGGTTGTCTTCGAGACCCCATTTGGGTTCTGCCACAGGCTGCACGCACTGACTTGGCAACGGGGCGGGATAATAGATACCCCCTGTGGCCTGATTAATGACATAAACCGGGTTGTCCTCAGTGGATAGCTCCTCGTCGAGAATAGTGTAGACGGCAAAATCTTCAGTCAAAATCGGTTCGCCGCCCACTGCGATACCTGTTGTCCAGACCTGCCGCTTGACAGGATAGATTGAGATCTTCCCATCCGGATCTTCCCAGTTATACTCCCACGTATAAACAGGATCTCCATCTTCATCATAAACAGGGACGTTCTTGGTCTCCCCACCTTTATAGCGGGCTATCCTGTATAAATCACCATACAGGGCGCCTGAATCCGACATCTTGTCAAGCAGCGGGCCATCGATGGTATTGTCAGGATCACTCGGGTTTCCCTTGGCAAACAAGGGCGCCGGAACCGCCAACAAGGCGAACATGGCGGGTAAATATGCAAAGCTCATCAATCTGCTTCTCATCATTTTCATAATACGATTCCTCTCTTTTTCATTTTCATGCCATAGCTTAAAGAGAAAATTCTCACACCCTGCAAATAAACATAAGATAGTGGGCACTGAATACCCGTTAAAAGCTTAATATCCGGCAAATATAACCAAGGCTGGCCTTATCCTTTTTCCGTGCCCTCTCTGTTACTCATCCTCTCCGGTGTTTTCGCTGGTAATTTGAATATCCACGTAGGTCAGGCTGGAAGAAACAAGCACTGCATCCGGGCTGTCTGATGCATCAAGCGCATCAAGGGAGGTATTACAGTCGACAGTATACTTATTCTTGAGGATATATTTGCCTTGGTAAATGTTGTATTCTGCTACCGGATCGAGACTGAAAGTCAAACGGTACCATCCTGATCGATCCTCATCAGGTCCCTGCTGCATCTGAGCCAAATTCCAGTTGTACAGATAAACTATCTGTCCAAGACCATCAATCGTGGCTGTGTACCATGTCGGCCTGGCATGAATACCAAAGCCCTCGTAGACCGCGCTGTTGAAAGGATCCTCATCCTCAACATCTCCAGTCCACCGTTTTGCATCAGGATCCCAGGTAAGATCAAGAACAACATCTTCATCATCCAGATCTTTTGTCAGCTTCTGGATCGTCAGCCGGGCACAGATGGAATAGACATTCGGCGTGGAGGTCTCATAGGTCGATTGATTAGTTCCAAAGACTTCGTCAACTACCTCATCAGAGCTGATCACCACCGACGTGTCCTCTTTTTCAGCGATCAATGTCTGATCCAGAATAGAGGCGGGAAGAGTAAACATCGAATATCCGGTCATGGTCATCCCTACAGGCATATCAGTATAGAGGGTAACACCTACCGGAATAACCGACATGTCGTTCCATTTTGTGTTAATGACATCATCTGACCAATTCACTGTTACGGACACCGGTTGAGGATCTTCTTCAAGTAAGGCATCAGCACTCCAGCCAGCCTGCCAAAGGCTGTCAGTTGCCTGAAGAAAGTATTCCACTCCATTATATTCATACGGTGTCCCCCACGTAGGAGTGAGACCGCCTGGCAAACCTGATTTTTCAAATGCAGGCAAGCCTGTCAATCCATAACCTTCAGAAAAAACGAGGGGGACAGAGAGATTGTTAGCCACCTCTTCTTCAGCCATTACATTAAACGCGGTTGCCGACAGAAGCAGAAGGCTGGTGGAAGCAACGGTACACACATACGGTTTCAATTTATGTTTTCTCATCATTCATTCTCCTTTCTTTTCATTATCTCATCTCATTTAACAAAAATTGATCGCCTGTATTCCTCCTATGTTCACTCAATATGGCGATCACCCCTTTCTCCAAACAGGTTGCATCATTTAGAAATGGAAACGGACCGGACAGTTACAAAGTATGCGACTATCACCTGCCCCCATTTTTTACTTTGTACTCATTTAACCCTTCTTGATTTTGCCTCCTTATCATTTGTGAAATACCTGTTGGTTTATGCTTCTCTCTTCATTTATTTCGTATCTCACCGGATTCACACTCCTTCCCGCCGTTTCCCAAATAAACACCTCTCCCAGCAATTCAGAAAATCCGTTTAAAATCCTTTGCTATGGAGAAAAATCTCAAAAGTCCTTATCCATTAATAAAGAGATATGAACTATACGGACTAAGAGATCATTGAATATGACAGGTAAAATCTTACAAAGAGCTTACAAGAAAAAAATATTTGGAAAAAAATATGTAAAATCTGCTAATCATCTGTTTTGATGGATTAAATAATATGACGCAAATATCGACTACAATCAGATGCAATGCCTCTTTTCCGGTTTTTTAAAAAAATGAGGAGCGGATCATGACCCCATCAAACGCAGTTATGAAGAGATTTTATTTATTTTCTTCTGCAAGGGGCGTATATTGAAGGAGTAGAGAGAAATCTTTAGAGATACATTTTTTTACAAGGAAGTTATTGGCAATGAACCGGAAAATAAACCATGCATTTGCTGTTCGTTCCGCCCTTCTGCTTTTACTGATCAGTTTTTTTGTGGTCGGCTGTGGTCAGGGGGAAAAAAAATATCCGGAAAAGGCTACACTGAACAGTCTTGCCCCCAATTTCAACTTAACCGATATTCAGGGTCAAAAGTGGCAACTTGCCGACCTGCGCGGCAAACTGGTTTTCATTAATTTCTGGGCAACATGGTGCCCTCCCTGTCAGGAAGAATTGCCTTCCATGGAAGCACTCAACCGGGCCATGGACAAAAACAGGTTTCAGATGCTGACCATTTTGAGCAATGACAATCCGGACCTTGCGCGAATGCTCGCGGGCAGGATAGGCCTTTCCTTCCCGATTCTCATTGATCCCGACTCCAAGGGAGCTGCCCGATATGGTATAACCGGGGTGCCGGAGACTTTTATTATCGATTCGCAGGGAATTTTACGGGAAAAGATCATCGGCCCCCGAAACTGGAACTCTCCTGCTGCCTTACAGATGCTTGGGAAATATCTTCCATAACTGCCGGCACTCACAAGAAATCCTCACGATGCCGGGGGAAATTCCCATCCACAACCGTGGGCACTTTCTGATGGCCGGCAACTCTTCAATGAACTTACCCCACCGCAAGCAGCGGGGTATTATTTCACCTCCCATCCTCTACCCCACCCTTTTGTCCTGTCTCAAAAAAAATGATGCCATGCTTATCGTAAAGAGGTGTCCTGCAGAAAAACATCAGGGACATCCTGCATGTATGTACCAACCAAACAGCACATATAACAAAAAAAAGGTACTATTCTACTATTATCGTTACAAATATGTTCCATCAATGATTGACATATTTTTTTTAAAATGCGTAAATTAAGTAGCCTGCTGTGATACCTGGAATTCAATAAAACAAGAAGTTCCCTTCATTATCCGGGCGGGGGAAAAGGATATGCTTCATGATTGATATTTCATGCCGTTTGCTCCTATGAACGCACAAAAAAACTGCCAAATAACAAAGTTCCATTGGGGGGCAAGTATGACTTTAGATTTTCGCCGATCCTCCAGGGCAGCAAAAACAGTCATTCGCCCAAGGCAAATAGATGAACCTCTTCTGTAACTACCGGGTTTCAAGTTAATGCTTGCTTTCCGTCCAGATATCATAACATCATTTGATGTTATGATTTATTGCATGATGGAGTTGAGTATCATGTGTTCCGCTACTTTACTCCTTGTTTTTCCCGTGTTCTTTAAGCTGGTAATAAAAGGAAGTTACCTCGCAAAACACACTCTGACTCTGATGAAGGGATACCGTTAACCAGCTAAATTTCTGCGAAAATATCTATGGATCAGACAAATTGCTATTGTATTTTCAGGATTGACGACCAGTTGTTTGGCGTAGCCGTTTCCAGAGTGGAAAAGATTATCCGGGCTGCAGCCGTTATCCCTCTGCCCGATGGCCCGGATACTATTATCGGACTGCTGAATGTGGAAGGCCGCATACTGCCGGTTGTCAATATCAGAAAAAAATGGCACCTGCCGGAACGCGGCATGGAAGTCGATGACCGCATCATCATCTTCAAGGCCGTCTCTCTCGTCAGTTTTATTGTTAACGGTGTGATAGGCGTTGTACAATTTGATCATCGGAAATTCCATCAGGCCGAAGAAATCCACCATGGGTTGGGGCACTATATTGAAGGTGTGGGAAAGTTCGACAACAACAGCGTGATTATTGTTGATATGGCCCGTTTTTTCAACGATCAGGAATTCAGTTATATGGAAAAAATCACGGCGGATCATGAATAAAGTTCTTCCACAGACAGAAAAAGAGATCCCGTATTCCCTGATGGTCATGCTTAATGACGTGATCAGGAAAAGCATTGGTCTCTATTTTCCGGAAAACCGCTGGCCGGAACTGCAACGGAAGATCATGATGATGGGACGGGATCTGAACCTTGGCGACACGACAGCTACGGTTCAATGGCTGCTTGATCTCCCCCAGCAGCGGAGGCGTGAAGATCTGCTGACCCGCTATCTCACCATTGGTGAAACCTTTTTTTTCCGTGATCAGCAGGTATGGGACCTCCTGAAACATACCATCATCCCTGAAAGAATGGCGGTAAAAACGGAAAAGGACCGGGAATTAACACTCTGGAGCGCAGCCTGTTCATCCGGTGAAGAACCTTATTCCATCGCCATGACCGTGGCTCAGGTTCCCGCTCTTGAAGAATGGAATGTGACCATCCTGGCCACGGATATAAATAAGGCATTCATTGCCAAAGCAAAGAAAGGCGACTACAGTAAATGGTCTTTTCGCAACATGAGTTCGTGGCTTGTGTCCAAGCACTTTAACAAAAAAACAGACAACTGCTTCAGCATCGCACCCTCCCTGAAAAAAACGGTGACCTTTGTCCAGCTTAATCTGGCGGGCAATAATTATCCCTCCGACTTGAATCACACATCAGAGGTTGATGTCATCTTCTGCCGTAATGTTCTCATGTACTTTCCTCCGAAACTTCGGCAACACGTCATCAATCGTCTCTTCATGGCTTTGAACCCGAACGGCTGGCTGCTGCTGGCCGCAAGTGAGATAGGTTTTATCGAACATCACGGGCTCAACGGAGAACATGTGGACGGGGTGCATATATTCCGCAAACAGGACCCAGCCCATACAGACCGGTGCAGAAAACATTTTCAACCTCCCGCCGGAAAGACAGTAACGGTTCAGTCGATCAGCCATCACAACAGGAAACTGACAACGATTTCTTCCGCTGCTCACACCCACCAGACAGGACAACAGGAACGGCCTCAAGCTCAGGCTGAGTCTGAGGAGAAAAAACCGGATGAAAGAGAGAAGAGTGCCTCTCTCATGGAGCAATATCACGCGGCAGATAAACTCTTTCAGGACAGATGCTATGAAGAGGCTCGAACAAAACTGCAGAAACTGCTGGAGGTCAACGAGCTGCAGAATGTCTGCTATTTCAAAACGAAAGTGCTGGCGCTGCTGGCCAAAACCCACGCGAATCAGGGCAATCTGACCGAAGCCAGGAACCTTGGCGAACAGGCAATTGTCATGGATAAACTTAACACCGCCTATTACCATTTTCTGGCCACGGTCTGCCAGGAACAGGGAGAAAAGCAGGAGGCGGTCAGACTGCTCAAGCAATCCCTGTATCTTGACCATGACTTTGTCCTGGCCCACTTCCAACTGGCCAGTCTGGTAACCGATCAGCTGGAGGCAAAAAAATATCTCAAAAACACCCTCTCCCTCCTGGACTCTCTCCCGTCTGATGCGGTGCTTCCCGGTTCAGAGGGATTGACGGTCGGCCGCTTGAGAGAAACCGCCCAGTCAATGCTGGAACGAATTGGTGACTGATTAACATGAACGATCAACATGATATTCTCCGCAACCGGGCCAGAGAGCTGGCCAGACCGTTAAAGGACAAGGAGCAGGAAAGCGATGTCCTGAAAATTGTCGAATTTCAGCTGGGAGGGGAAATCTACGGCCTGGAACTTGACCATATCCTTGAAGTTTACCCTCTGCGGAGACTGACCCCGATGCCGGGAGTCCCATCCTTTGTTCAGGGAATCATTAATGTCAGGGGGCAGATTGTTTCCGTAATCGATTTACGCATTTTTTTTGAGATGCATTCTGAAGAATTAACTGACAGTGCCAGTGCGATTATCCTGCAGTCAAAAAACATGGAATTCGGCATCCTGGCCGATGCGATTATCGGCATAGATACCATTGTAAAAAAAGAGATTATGCCTTCTCTTCCTACTCTTACCGGAATCAGGGCTGATTTTCTGAAAGGCGTAAGCAAGGAACGCCTGGTAATCCTCGATGGGGCGAAACTGCTGGCGGATACCCGGCTGATTGTCAATGAAGAAGTAGTCTGAAACCGGCTTATAGAGGCTTTTATCAAGTAAATCCAAGGAAAAGCCATAATGATTGCGCTGCACACTGCGGAGTGAACCTTTATAATAACTTAATATCGTCGTTCGGATATCAGAGACGGCATAAGGAGCCGTAACGAAATACTCAAATAAATAAAAGCTTATTTCGTAACGGCTCCTAAATATCAGGAGGAAAAGCAAGTATGAGACAGATGATAAAAGTGAACCTGATGCGGCAGATGATATTTTTTTATATCACCGGGGCAATGTTTGCCATCGGAGTTGTTGCTGCTACGACCTTCACTTATTCCAAGATTTGTCTGGAGAAAAACTACTTCAGACAACTTTCCGCCGTCAATGAGATCAAAAGGAAGCAGATTTTAGGCTATCTGCAGGATAGAAGCAATGATCTGAATATTCTGGCTCAGTCCGTCGATATCACTGATTCTTTTGATAAACTTAAAAAATATCATGATGCGGGCGGCGGTGATCCCACCGGTGATTATGACATCAGCACAGCGGAATACAAAAATATTTACACCGAAATCGACCCCTATTTCCGCAAATATCTCAACGCCTATGGCTATGCCGATATGTATTTCATCTGCGCCGCCCACGGACACGTCATGTACACGGTATTGCGCAAGGGTGATCTCGGCACCAATCTCAAGGTCGGTCCCGTGCATGACTCAGGCCTGGGGCAGCTCTGGACCAGAGTCATCAACGAGAAAAGGTCCGTTCTCGTTGATTTTTCCCGATATGCCCCATTTAACAACAAAGCCGCCATCTTCATCGGCACACCGGTCTTTAATGAATCCGGATCAATATCCGCTGTTCTCGCTCTGCAGCTCAACATCGAGCAGATCAATCAAATCGTGCAGGAAAAAACAGGCATGGGCAATACCGGTGAAACCTATCTGGTAGGCAATGATTATCTCATGCGTTCCGACTCCCGCTTGACCGATAATCCGACTATTCTGCAGCAACCGGTAAAGACAGAAGCGGTCAACAGAGGCCTGCAGCATAATTACGGCGAAGAGGTGCTGACCAATTATCGGGATCAGGAAGTATTAACCAGCTACAGCCATGTAGGCCTTAATGAACAGCTGGGTGCCAGCTTCGACTGGGTCATCGTATCGGAAATCACCAAAAGCGAAGCTTTTGCGCCAATCAAGTACCTTGCCATAAAAACCGCATGGCTTGCCCTGGGCCTGGTTACCCTTTCAAGCCTGGTGGGTTTCTCCATTGCCAAAACAATCGTCAAACCCCTGGCCCACATGTCAGACCTGTTTTCCCGCGTTTCCAAAGGTGATCTAACCGTCACCGTTGAGCGGACAACACGGCAGGATGAGGTTGGCATGCTGACGAACGCAGCGTATCACATGGTCGATACCCTGCGCAACCAGGTGGAACAGATAAGAGAAGGCACAAACCGCCTTGCCTCATCCATCACGGAAATATCTTCATCAGTGGCCCAGCTTGCCACCAGTTCCACGGAAACCTCGACCACCATTGTCGAGGTGGGCAGCACCCTGGAAGAGGTGCGTCATACGGTTCAACTTTCCGACGCCAAGGCCAAGCAGGTAGCCGAGCAGGCCAGCCAGGCAAGCCAGATATCCACGGCAGGCAAACGGGCTTCCGAAGAGGCCGTGGAAGGTATGAAAAAGATTAATGAGGAAATGGAATATGTTGCTGACAGTATCATCCGCCTCAGCGAACAGACCCAGAATATCGGAGAAATCATCGGTGCAGTAAACGATATCACCGACCAATCCAATCTTCTGTCAGTCAACGCCGCCATCGAGGCTGCCAAAGCCGGGGAATATGGCAAGGGATTTGCCGTGGTCGCCCAAGAGGTAAAAAGTCTGGCGGAACAGTCCAAAGATGCAACCAGCCAGGTCAGATCCATTCTCAACGACATCCAGAAAGCAACCAGCGCTGCGGTAATGGCCACGGAACGCGGAAGCAAGGCTGTGAAAGCCGGAATGAACCTGACTGCTGAAGCGGGTGATACCATTGCCACCCTTGAGAACACCATGGCTGAATCCTCCCAGACAGTCGGCCAGATCAATGCCTCCAGCCATCAGCAACTGGTGGGTATGGATCAATTGGTACTGGCCATGGAAAACATCAAGGACGCCACGGCGCAGAACGTCGACAGCACCAAACAACTTGAAAATGCAACCCATGATCTTGATGAGCTTGCCCGCAGTCTGAAAATGATAGCGGAACGGTTTACGGTATAAACCGTCACTGCCGATAATCCTAAACCTGTCAGCCGACCGAATTGTAAAGAACATGGATGAACAAGAACTGCTCAGAAGACTGAGGGAAGCATTCAAGATGGAATCAGCGGAGAGGCTTGCTTCCCTGTCCACCCGTCTCATGGATTTGGAGAAAACCGAAAATACGGAACAGTGTCAAGAAATCCTTGAAGTGGTCTACAGGGAGGCGCACAGCCTGAAAGGGGCCGCACGAGCAGTCAACCTCTCGGAAATTGAGACGATCAGCCAGTCCATGGAAGGCGTCTTCGGCGCCATGAAACGGGGTGAAATCACTCCCTCCTCCACTGTTTTTGACACCATGCACGAGGTGGTGAGTTTTATTGAAAACATCCTGGCCACCGAGCAAAAAATCGCCGGCAAGGATGAGCTGGCTGCCATTCTGCAGCAGTTAGAGAACCTGCATGCAGGGCAAACCACAGCAAGTCGGCCAAAGCCGCCTCGGCCAGCTGAACCTCCGGCAGTTAATGACGCCCTACAGCAGATCAAGGATACCATGAGCGCTCTGCTGAAAGAGCCGCCGGGCAAGCAGACGTCGACCGGAGCGGATGACGGCGCCAGGCCGGACGCCCCGGCAAAAGAACCCCCTGACAAATCTCCACCGAAACTGAAACCGGCGGTGGAAAATCCGAATTTAGGCAGTAGCGTGCGGATTTCTACCGACAGACTTGACAAGCTGCTCCTCAAGGCTGAAGAAATGATTGCCGTAAAACTGAGCGTATCCCAGGAAGTAAACGAACTGAAAAAGCTGTGTCAAAGCTTTGAAAGCTGGCATAAAAAATGGACCAGGAAGGATTCTCTGCTCAGGAGATACCGCAAAGAGCTGGCAGTAGAGAAGGAGCAGGGGGATACCAGAAGCGCTGAAATTCAAAAATTTCTCGATTGGAATCGGGATTTCATCAATTCGACTCACAAGGACATCCGCATTCTGGCTAAATCCGCTGAACAGAACCAGCGATTTCTCGACAGGAAGATCACCTATTTTCTGGAGGACATGAAACGTGTCATCATGCTGCCCAGTACCACGCTCTTTGCCCCTTTTCCCCGGATGGTGCGAGAACTGGGCAGGAGTCAGGGCAAGGAAATTGATCTGGAGCTGAAAGGCGCTGAAATCGAAATCGACCGTCGTATTCTTGAGGAGTTGAAAGATCCGCTGGTGCATCTGCTACGCAACTGTGTGGATCACGGCGTGGAAAAACCCGAGGAACGTCGGATGTTGAATAAACCGGAACGGGGCCGCATCTTCCTGCATGTCGATCAAATTGAAGGGGGCAAGGTGGAGATAACCCTGGGAGATGACGGCCACGGCATTGATCCGGACATGGTGCGCAACTCAGCAGTGAAAAGAGGCCTTATCTCTGCCGAGGATGCGGCAAGGCTGACGGAAAAAGAAGCCCAGGGCCTTATTTTTCACTCTGGCATGTCTACCGCCTCAAGCCTCTCCCAGCTTTCAGGACGAGGGCTCGGCATGGCCATCTTTCTGGAAAGGGTGGAAAAATTGGGCGGACAGCTTGATTTTTCCAGCATTCCCGGCAAAGGATCTTCATTCACCGTATGTCTCCCTCTTTCACTGGCAACCTTCCGGGGTACGCTGGTGCGGGTTGCCGGACAACCCTTTCTCGCCCCCAGTTCCCACCTTGTGGCTGTGCTGCATGTCAATGTTGCCTCTATCCGAACAGTAGAGAACAAGGCGACTATCACCTATGACGGGGAGCCCCTTTCACTGGTGGGGCTGGCAGACACCCTGCAGATGAAAAAACCTGGCATCCGCAAAGAATCAAATAAAATCCAGGTGATGGTGCTTGGCACCTCAAACAGACGAATAGGCTTTGAGGTTGATGAGGTGCTGGCTGAGCAGGAAGTGTTGTTTAAAGAACTGGGCAAACAACTGCTGAGGGTAAAAAATATTGCCGGAGCCACCATTCTTGGTACGGGCCAGGTGGTACCCATTCTCAATGTCCATGATCTGCTTAAATCTGCGGTGGGCACTGTCGGGGACAGATTTGTCAGTGCGCGAATAAAGCAGGAGGAACAGAAACCGAAGTCGATTCTTGTGGTGGAAGATTCCATCACCTCACGCACCCTGTTGAAAAGTATTCTGGAGGCATCAGGCTATGTGGTTACAACCGCGGTTGATGGTGTCGACGGCTACACGAAACTCAAAATTAACAACTTTGATCTCGTATTATCGGATGTAGAAATGCCACGCATGAGCGGTTTTGAGCTGACCGAAAAAATCAGAGCTGATGAAGCCCTGGCCAATATCCCGCTGATTCTCTGCACCAGCCTCGCCACCGATCAAGATCGGGAACGGGGAATCCAGGTAGGAGCTAATGCCTATATCGTCAAAAGCAACTTTGACCAGAGTAATCTTCTCCAAGTGATAGAGAAACTGATATGATCAGAGTCCTCCTTGTTGACGACTCAGCCACCACTGCTGCATTCATCTCCGCCCTCCTGGATGCCGATGATGAACTCAGTGTCGTGGGCAGGGCCCAGGATGGCGAGCAGGCAATCCGCCTGATGACCCTGCTGCAGCCCGATATCGTGGTGATGGATATCAATATGCCGAAAATGAACGGCTATGAGGCCACCAGGAGAATTCTTGGAATCCATCCGGTACCCATTATCATCTGCAGTAACATATGGCAGCCGGGAGAGATGGCCCGCTCTTTTGAGGCAATCGAGGCGGGAGCGGTAACCGCCATTCCCAAGCCGCCCGGTCCGGGGCACCCCGATTTTAAACGGCTGGCCAGCCTGTTTGTGCAGACCGTCAAAGCCATGGCAGAGATACGGGTGGTGTGTCGAAAGCCATGGCAGCAGATGAAAAAAATCTACCAGCAGACTCCCATATCCCTTATGGAGATGCAGGTTGCTCCTCAGCTGCTTGCCATGGGCGCCTCAACCGGTGGACCGCCTGCCATCAAGGCTATCCTTGAGGGGCTGAACAAAAAAATCCCTTTACCCATTGTTATTGTTCAGCATATTGCCACAGGCTTTGTTGAGGGAATGGCTTCCTGGCTGGGAAAGACCATTTCATTACCCGTGAAGATCGCTGAGCATGAAGAACGGTTGCAGGCCGGTCATGTTTATCTTGCCCCGGCGGCTGTGCAAATGGGTGTAGCCAAGGGAAGAATTGTCATTGATAAAACAGCCTACCCGGAAAACGGGCTGCGACCGGCAATCTCGTTTTTATTCCGTTCGGTAGCAGAAGAATATGGCATGTATGGCATTGGGGTGCTGCTCACCGGTATGGGCAAGGACGGTGCCGCTGAACTGCTGGCATTACGAAAAAAAGGTGCCCTTACCATTGCCCAGGACGAGGCAAGCGCGGTGGTCAACGGCATGCCGGGGGAAGCGGTAAAACTTGAGGCAGCGAGCTATGTTCTGCCGCCGGTTGAAATATCCAGACTGCTCAACAAAGTGACACAACGAGCAACTCCATAAAGAGGATACAATATGCCACTTCCGCAAGATACGCATATCTTAATTGTAGAAGATAGTCTCACTCAGGCGGTGCAGCTGCAGTTTCTTCTGGAAAAAAACGGCTTCAAGGTGACTTGCGCCCATAACGGGAGGCAAGGACTGGACAGCGCCCGCAAAGAGAAACCGTCCGTCATTATCAGTGATATTGTCATGCCGGAGATGGATGGTTACGAATTATGCAGCAATATCAAGGCTGATGACTCATTAAAGGATGTGCCGGTGATTCTGCTCACCTCCCTGTCAAATCCCGAGGAGGTGATCAATGCCCTGGCCTGCAGTGCTGACAGCTTTGTCACCAAACCCTATGAAGAAAAATTTCTCCTTTCCCGCATCAGGCATATTCTGGTCAACCAGGAGATGCGCCGCAGCTCAACCAGCGAAAACGGCATCTGTATCTTTTTCGCCGGCAAATCCCATTTCATCACCTCCGACCTGACCCAGATCGTCGACCTCCTGGTTTCCACCTATGAAAACGCGGTGGAGAGAAATGAGGAACTGATGCGGATGCAGCTGCAATTAAAAAAGGCCAATGAAAACCTGCATGCGCTTTATCAACAGAATGAACTCCTCCTGTATCATGCCGGTGAGGGAATTATCGGACTCGATGCAAAGGGAGTTATCATTTATGCCAATCCTGCTGCAGAAAAAATTCTGGCCTCCATGCAAAAGGAACTGGTCGGCTGCCACATCAAACGATTCATGTGTCATGACGATACCCCCGCCTCATCCTGGGAAGAGTCTCCGGTATACAGTGTGCTCAGAAACTGTGGACAGCACAGGGACGAAAACGCAATATTCCGCAGATTCAACAACGAAAAATTCCCGGTTGAATATACGTGCGCCACGGTTCATGAAGGAAATTGTGCCGGCACCGGAGGCGTCATGCTCTTGCAGGATATTTCAAAACGAAAAGCAATGGAGAGGAAACTCCGCGAACTCGCCCATTACGACCCCTTGACCGGTCTGGCCAATCGCAGGGTGTATCAGGAATTTCTTGATATGGAACTTGATCGTTCCGTGCGACACAACCTGCAGATGGCCGTCCTTTTCATGGACCTGGACAATTTCAAGCTGATCAATGACACCAAGGGACACGACGTGGGAGATCTTCTGCTGAAGAGTGTCGCTGATCGGATCAAAAAATGCGTGCGCAAGGAAGACCTTGTCGCCAGGCTGGGCGGGGATGAGTTTGCCATTGTTCTTGTTGAAATCGAAAACCCGGAAAATGCTGCCCTCGTGGCCCAGAAGGTCCTGGAAAAGCTTGCGGTTCCCCATCAATTGGCCGGCCATGAAATAATCACCACCTTCAGCATCGGTATCGCCGTATACCCCATGAGCGGCACCACGGTTGAGGACATCTGCAAGGCGGCCGACATTGCCATGTATCACGCCAAGGAGGACGGCAAGAACAACTACAAGTTCTTCGAGCCCGAGATGCAGCGTTTTGCCCTGGAGCGGATGCGGCTGGAAAAGGATCTGCGCAGCAGCCTGCAGAATGAGGAACTGACGGTTCACTACCAGCCGCAGGTTGAGATCAGCAGTGGAAAAATTGTCCGCCTGCAGGCCCTTGTGCGATGGAATCATCCCACCCAGGGGCTGGTCAGCCCGGGCGTCTTCATTCCCATCGCTGAAAAATGCGGCATCATCGGCCCGCTCGGCGAATGGACTCTCCATACAGCCTGTAGCACCAATGCGCTGTGGCACAGAAAATTCGGCCCCGCCTTTAAAATGATTGTTGCGGTGAAGGTGTCCATGAAACAACTGCGCAATAAAAATTTATGGGAAGCCATTGACACCATCCTGGCAACCACAGGGCTTGCGCCGAATCAGCTTGAAATTGAACTGACTGAAAGTGCGGTCATGAATGATCCGGAAACCACCGTTGCCCTGCTCAATAAAATCCATCAACTGGGTGTGAGAGTTGCCATCGATGATTTCGGCACCGGATACTCATCGTTGAAATATCTGCAACGCCTGCCCATCGACACATTGGAAATCGATCTTTCCTTTGTGGCAAATATCGGGCGCAGCGTGCACGATGAGACAATCATCAAGGCCATCATCTCCCTGGCGCACAATATGGACCTGCAGGTCACTGCCAAAGGAGTGGAGACCGAGGCGCAGTATCTTTTCCTGAAAGATCATCAATGCGATCTCATGCAGGGTCATTATTTCATGAAGCCCCTGCCTGCTGAAGAGATGGCAGAGGTGATGATGAAACAAGTTGAGGAGGATAAAGGCCAATAACCGGCTTTTGGGTTCTTGTTTTTTCTCCGACCAACCCCGCCAATTCCAAACCGCCCTGAGTGTTTCTGCCCGGGCAAGATATTTCACTTACCACAAAGCCTGTCTCTGGAACCCCGGTGAGGCTTCTGCCGACTTCCTCAATCGCTGCAATGCAGGGTCATCATCAGGCGGTTGAAGTTGTTCTTGACTGATCAAAGTTCATGTTTCATACTCTGGGTATCTCAAATCACATACCCCATACGCCGGAAAAATTAATGCCAGATATCGCTTCAACGCATTACGAGGGAGTGATCACCACGATAAAAGGCAGTGTTGTGGACGCCTGTTTTGTCCCCGAGCTGCCCAATGTTCACGCCAAACTTACCACAGGGCGTGACAACAGCATTATCCTGGAGGTTGCCTCTCATATCAACGAGCAAACAGTGCGGGCCATAGCACTGACTCCCACCGCCGGACTTGCCAGAGGCGATGCGGTATATTCCGACGGACTGCCTCTCATGATGCCGGTGGGCGATAATCTATTGGGTCGCATGCTCAACGTGTTCGGCAAACCTGTGGACCTGGGCGCCCCTCTGCCAGGTGATATGGAGATACGGCCGATCTATGCAGAAGCCATACCTTTATCCCGCCGCACCGTCCAACCGGAAATCTTTGCCACCGGCATCAAAATCATTGATATGCTGTCACCGCTGGAAAAAGGCGGCAAAGCCGGCCTGTTCGGCGGGGCCGGGGTCGGCAAAACCGTGCTGATCACGGAAATGATCAATAATATGGTGGGCCTCTATGAGGGCGTCAGTCTCTTCTGCGGCATTGGTGAGCGCTGCCGGGAGGCGGAAGAGCTGTATCGTGAAATGGAGCATGCCGGCGTACTGAAAAAAACAGCCATGATTTTCGCCCAGATGAACGAACCGTCGGGCGCACGCTTTAAAATCGGGCATGCAGCCCTGACCCTGGCGGAATTCTTCCGTGACACCAGAAGACAGGACGTCCTGCTGCTGATCGACAATATCTTCCGTTTCATCCAGGCCGGTTCCGAGGTGTCGGGCCTGATGGGCCGCATCCCGTCCCACGTCGGTTACCAGCCGACTCTGGCCACGGAACTGGCCGAACTCGAAGAGCGGATCTGTTCGACAACCAGCGGCTCCATCACCTCGGTGCAGGCGGTTTACGTCCCGGCCGACGATTTCACCGATCCGGCAGCCTCCCATACCTTTTCCCACCTGTCCGCCTCGGTTGTTCTCTCCAGAAAAAGGGCCAGCCAGGGATTTTATCCGGCGGTTGATCCTCTTGCCTCAAACTCGAACATGCTGACGCCGGACATCATCTCCCCCAGACATTATGAGGCGGTACAGGCGGTGCGGCGGGTTTTGTCCGAATATGATGATCTGAAGGACATCATCGCCATGCTGGGTCTTGAGGAGCTTTCCGAGGCGGACCGGCGCACGGTGGCGACAGCCAGACGGTTGGAACGCTTTTTCTCCCAGCCCTTTTTCACCACCACCCAGTTCACCGGCATGGAAGGCAAACTGGTCCCCCTGGAAAAAACCATCGAGGGATGCGAGCGTATTCTGGACGGCGAATTTCTGGAAGTGCCGGAGCAGGCCCTTTATATGATCGGTGACATTGATGAGGTTGACATCGGCAAGTTCCAAAACAATCAACCCGAGAAAAATGCTGGTGAAAACATAACCGAAAATAACCCGCAGCATTTTGAAAGCAATGGCCGGTAACCGGATATGAACTCAATTTCGCTCGGCATCTATCTGCCCACCAGAATTTGCTGGCAGGCTGACACGGTCAGAAAGGTCATCGCGGAAGGTCTTGAAGGGTATTTCACCTTGCTGCCCCGTCATGTGGACTATATTGCCGTTCTCGTTCCCGGGGTCCTCACGGTGGTGGATAATGCAGGTCAGACCTTTTACTTTGCCGTTGATCATGGCTCGCTGGTCAAACAGGGTGGCAAGGTAAACATCTCCACCCGCAACTGCATAGAGGGTAAAGATTTCCGTTCTCTGGTCAATATCGTTGCCACAGAGTTTTACCAGCTCGATGACCTTGAGAAAAAGGCCCGGACCGCTCTGGCAGGCCTGGAACATTCCATGCTCCGCCGTTTTGCGGAACTGAAAAAAAGATAAGCGCCATGACCAAGGAACAGAAGCCGCACAAAGAACATCTGCCGGAAATTGTTGAAAAGAAATACGAGAAAAGGGAGCAGGCCCGGCAGGAAAGACAAAAGCCGATATTTTTCGGACTCGGAATGTTCGGCACCATCGGCTGGACCATTGCCGTGCCCACCGTTATCGGCACCTTCATTGGCCGCTGGCTTGACACACTCCACCTGATGGACAACCAGGTTTCCTGGACCCTCACGGGCATGATCGGCGGCTTGGTTCTCGGGGCGGTGGGGGCCTGGCGCTGGGTTAAAAAAGAAAGCGGAACCCATTAAGGAGGGTCACATGCAGATTGACCGTTTGCTCATTCTTGCTGCCATGCTGGTGATCGGCTTTGCTGTGGGCCTTGTTTATTTCCAGGGGTTGTGGCTGACCTTAAGCAGATACAGCGGCCAAAAAAATCTCGGCAGCAAACTGCTGTTGAGTTTTCTCATCCGCCTGACCCTGGCCATTGGGATTTTTTATTACTCTATGCAGGACGACTGGCAGAGACTCATCCTGCTGCTCATCGGTTTTTTGATTGCCCGGCAGGTAATGATTCGCAGATTGCGGGAACCTGCCCCTGCGGCCAAACCCAATATGAATTAACGCCATGAAATTTTCACCTGACCAGTTTATCATCGTCGATTGGGGCTGGGGTAGCCTCAATGCCACCATTGTCTTCACCTGGTTGGAAATGGTCTTGCTAGTTGCCGGCTCCTGGCTGATCACCAGAAATTTGTCCAGCGATGTGACCATCAGCCGCTGGCAGAATGTATTGGAAATCCTTGTTGCCGGCATCGCCAAACAGATCGAGGAAATCACCAGGCAAAAACCCGAACCTTTCCTGCCCTTTGTCGGCACCCTCTTCATCTTCATCCTGGTCTCCAACCTGCTGTCGGTTATTCCCTATTACCACTCGCCCACCGCCTCTCTTTCCACCACCAGCGCCCTGGCCCTCTGTGTTTTTATCGCCGTGCCGGTATTTGGTCTGTCTTCGAGAAGTCTGGGCAGTTATCTTAGACAATATATGGAACCGACATTTTTCATGCTGCCGTTCAATATCCTCGGCGACCTGTCCCGCACCCTGGCCCTGGCTGTCCGTTTATATGGCAATGTCTTGAGCGGCTCGATAATCGGCTTTGTGCTTCTCCTCATCGTGCCGCTCTTTTTACCTGTTGTCATGAGCGCCCTGGGACTGTTGACCGGGACAATTCAGGCATATATCTTTGCGCTGCTGGCCATGATATACATATCCTCAGTGTTGAAAAATGAAGAACTTGAATCATCATCCAACCGCAAAACAAAATGAAAGTGCTGAAAATTTCATAACCAGCCCGTCAGACAAAATAAAAGGGGGAAATATGGATGCAATAGAGTTAATCGGTATGATGTCGGTGCTGGCAGCCGGCCTCTGCATGGGCATCGGCGCCCTTGGTCCGGCCATCGGCGAAGGGATGGCGGCGGCCGCCGCCCTGCGTTCCATCGCACAGCAGCCGGATGAATCCGCGGCAATAACCCGCACTCTTTTCGTTGCCATGGCCATGATTGAGTCAACCGGCATCTACGCCTTTGTCATCGCCATTATCCTGATCTTTGCCAATCCCTTCTGGGAATACGCCATTAAACATGCTGCAGGTTAAGCAATGGGCATAGACTGGTTTACCTTCTGCGCCCAGATCATCAATTTCCTCATTCTGGTCTGGCTGCTGAAAAAAGTGCTCTATCAACCCGTGTTGAACGCCATGGCAGAGCGGGAAGCAAAGATCGCTGCCCGTTTAAACGATGCCGCAGAGCAGGCAGCCCAGGCAGAGCATGAAAAAGGGAAATTTGTTGACCTGCAGCGGCAGCTGAAATCCTCTGCTGCCGCTGAAATGCAACGGGCAAAAAAGGAAGCTGACCTGTTCCGCGACGAACTGATTGCCTCGGTGCGCCGGGAAATAGAGCAGAACCGCACCCAGTGGCTCGCCTCCCTTGCCAGGGAAAAGGAATCTTTCTTGAGAGAAACGAGCATGACCATTGCCAAAGGCTTTCATAAACTGGCCAACAACACCCTGCGTGATCTGGCGGGCGATGATCTGGAAAAAAGAATCTTAACGGTTTTTCTCGCGGAGCTCGGCAAACTCTCCCATAAAGACAATGAACAGATCAGCCGTCACCTTGCCGAGACCGGTGAGGAGGTCATCGTCACAAGCGCCTTTAACCTTTCTTCCTTATTAAATGAAGAGATCAACAACCGTCTCCAGTCCCTGTGGGGAGAAAATCCGCACTGCCGTTTTGTGGTTGACGAGTCCCTGCTGGCCGGCATCCATATCGAGGCAGCGGGCAAGAAGATCCAGTGGGACGCCGGCAACTATCTGGATAAATTTGAAAAAGAACTTGCTGCAAACCTTCACCTAACCTGATCTGACATTATGCTGAAAGCATCACTTGAAAAAACCCGTAACGCCCTTGAACGCACCCTGGACTCCAATGAATTTTCACTAAAAGCCGAGGATGTGGGCCGGATTATCTCGGTCTCCGGGCCGGTTGCCTATGCCAGCGGCTTAAACGGCGTTACCTCCGAGGAACTGGTGCAGGCTGAGGACGGCACTCTCGGTATTGTTGCCAGTCTCGACCCGGCGAAGGTCGGTATCATTCTGCTGAGCACAGGCTATTCACTCAAGGCCGGTCATGAGGTAAAACGTCTCGGCCGGGTGGCCGATGTCATGGTTGGAGAGGAATTGCTCGGCAGGGTGATCGACGCCACCGGCAAACCCCTTGATGAGAAAGGAACTCTCCCGCATCTTGAACGAAGTCCGCTTGAACACCCGGCCCCGGCGATTATGGAACGTCTGCCGGTGGCAAGTCCCCTTGAAACGGGCATCAAGGTTATTGACGCCCTGATTCCAATCGGCAAGGGGCAACGGGAGCTCATTCTCGGTGACCGCCAGACCGGCAAAACATCCATCGCCCTTGACGCCATTGTCAACCAGAAGGACAAGGAGGTTATCTGCATCTATGCCGCCATCGGCCAAAGGGAATCGGCAGTGGCCAAGGTGCTTCATGAACTTGAAGAGCATGGCGCTCTGGCTTATACGGTGGTGGTTGTCTCAAGCGGTCAGGATGCCCCGGGGCTGCAGTACATCACGCCCTACGCCGCCACCAGCATCGGGGAATATTTCATGTCCAGGGGCAGAAATGTCCTCATCGTTTATGATGATCTTACCCGGCACGCCCGTTCTTATCGTGAGATATCTCTGCTGCTGGAGAGATCCCCGGGAAGAGAGGCCTATCCCGGCGATATCTTTTATATCCATTCCCGGCTGCTGGAAAGAGCAACCCATCTACGCCAGGACCTGGGCGGTGGCAGCCTGACTGCTCTGCCCATTGTGGAAACCGAGGCGCAGAACCTCTCCGCCTATATTCCGACCAATATCATCTCCATCACGGACGGTCAGATCTATCTTTCACCTGATCTCTTTTCCAAGGGCATGCTGCCCGCGGTTGATGTGGGAAAATCCGTGTCCAGGGTTGGCGGCAAGGCGCAGAAAGTTGCCTACAGGGATCTTGTCGGACAGATGCGTCTGTCCTATGCCCAGTTCGAGGAGCTTGAAACCTTTGCCCGTTTTGCCACAAGACTTGATGATAATACCAAGAAAGCCCTGGAACGTGGCAAACGAGTAAGGGAGGTCCTGCGGCAGAGCAGATACTCCCCCTTGAAGGACTATGAACAGGTGGCAGTCATGCTTGCCCTTACCGAAGGCCTGCTTGACGCAATTGAGGTCAAGGAAATCAAGGCGGCCGAGCAAAAAATCACGGAAAAAATATTCAGGGACCTCCCCCACATCTGCCAAAAAATCCGCCAGGGAGATAAACTGTCCGAAGATGAAAAAGCCGCCCTGCTCGCCTCCTGCAGACAGGCGGTTGCCCCCATTGCCGGCACCATGGAATAGAATAACATGGAGACCTTACAGGACCTGGACAAAAGAATAACAACCACCACCAAGGTGCAGGGTATCGTCAAAAGCATGAAGACCCTGTCTGCCGTCAATATCCGTCAGTATGAACGGGCACTTGCCTCGCTGGACACCTTTGTCGAAGTCATCGAACTTGGACTGCAGACGGTACTCAAGGAAACGGCATTGCCGCGGCATGCCGCCGTATCGGACCAATTCACCAGAGGGGTGATCATCTTCGGCTCCGATCAGGGTTTATGCGGCAGATTCAATGAACGCCTGGCCGATTTTGTCAGACAGCAGCTTATCAGTATGAAAGTCACTGATTTCTCATCCCTCAAACTGATCGTCATCGGCGCACGGATTGCGGCCCGGCTCGAGGCGGGAGGTTTTATCATAGACAAACAGTTCTGGGTTCCCGGTTCCGTCAACGGCATTAACGCCAGCATCTATCAAGTGCTTCTCAGCGTGGAAGGCTGGCTTAAAGAACACAAAATAGCCCAGGTTGATATCTTCCTTAACAGATATGAAAAATTAACTTCGGCCAGTCCCGATCACCAGGTTTTACTTCCAATTGATAATGACCATCTGCGCTCTCTGCGGAAAAAGCAATGGCCGGGCAGATCACTCCCCAGTTTCCGGGTGCCGGCCGACCAGCTTTTTTCCGGATTAATCCGCCAGTATCTGTTCGTCACTCTTTTCCGCAGTCAGGCCGAATCCCTGGCCAGTGAGCAGGCAAGTCGCCTGAGATCCCTGCAGAATGCGGAAAAAAATATTGAAGAACATGTTGAGGAACTACGGGGTGCATACAGGATAAAACGGCAGTCTACCATCACCTCGGAATTACTGGACCTGGTTGCCGGATTCAAAGCAACCGTCCACTCCGAACTCAAAACAATTGATCAGAAATAATGATACAGGCCTGCTGCAACTCGTCACCTTTGCTCCATTTTTTGATCAGAAATTCTCTTCCGGCAAATGTTCAACCCAATCAATTAGTTATCAAAACAAAAGCAATATAATTATTTGCAAATCCGCGACACTGATCACTCCTCATCTTTCTTCCCATCATTGGCTGTACCACAAAAAACTTAACTCATTGAGATAGTGAAAAAATTAAAAAAAAGCTAATGTAAGGCAAGGTAAAAAAACAATTCAACCACCCTCTCTTGCCGCCAAAAAACAATCAGATTCTGCTTTCTGCGACAATTTACCACACCGCAAATTTATTGCTAAGTAGTTATACTGGCGCGAGCAAAAATTGAGCATTCATTTTTTTACAGAATCTGTTATAATTTTTGCTATAAAATGAATAGCCAATTTTATTACTATTTTTTTAAAATAATAAAAATCTTGGTTAATTACTGCTTTCAATTTTCAGCAGAGCATGTAGTATAAAGAGAGTTAAGTTCTTCATTCTGAATGAAAGAAGAGAGAATTTATTTTTTTTTGGGGCGATTTTTTTTTATTAAAACAGACAACTCATAATTTCTAAAAATACCGCAAAATTCATTTTGAATAGTGAATCACACCAGGGTCCGCCCCATTTAATGAGGTGATCCTGAAATTCACTTTTTTTATGCATTGAGCGGTGTTTGAACAAACAGAAACACATGATGAGGGAGGGATAATGAAAAATCATTTAAGCAGATGTGTCTGCCTCTTTCTAATGATTTGGATGGTTTCAACGCTGAATGCTCCATCCTTCATTTACGCGGCGGATGAAGAAGCATGTAGCGTATGTCACAAGTACCCCGGGTTGGGCAGGATTGACACACAAACAGGCAAATCGCGCCTGTTTTACGTCAGCGAGGACATATACATCAATTCCGTTCATGGTAAGGTCCTGTGCAGGAACTGCCATCTGAATCTTGATGTCATCCCCCACACCGATGCAAAGAAAGTGGATTGCTCCACCAAGTGCCATCTCAAGGAACCATCCACCGACAAAGAATTCTCCCATGGCGGCATTTATGCTGAATTCAATACAAGCATCCATGGTCTGTACACCCCCGAGATGACCAAAAAATGCACCGAGGATCTACCCCAGTGCACCGACTGCCATGTGAATGCTGTCTACCAACCTGTCAGCGACCTCACTACAATGCAGGCCGGCATTTCACAAGATGCCCTGCGGCGCTGCCTGGGCTGCCACGAGAACAAGGAGTGGACCAATCGCTTCTACCAGCATTTCGCCCACCGGATGCACCGGTCAAAAACAGCTGTACAGACCGTTAAACTCTGTCTCGATTGCCATAAGGACGAAAAGAAGATGGCCCGACATGGGCTTACTGCCACGTCCAACTATAAAGATACCTTCCACTGGAAAGGTGTTTTGTATGGCGACCCGAATATGCCTGATTGCCTCAGCTGTCATGCCCCTGTCGGTTTCACGGTTCATTCCATGAAAACGGGCTCCAATCCCGGTTCAGCGGTTCATAAGCAGAATCTGCAGGCGACCTGTTCCAATCTCAACGGTACACAGGTATGTCATCCCAAAGCCACCGAGCAGTTTGCCACAGGTAAAATTCATCCTACCGGCAGCGGATTTGAGAAAAAGGTTAGCGCCTATGTCGAGGGTGAAGCTACTTTAAACGAAATGGATAGTCTGAAACAGGAAAGGCGCTTCCGTGATCTCAGCGCCGTCACGTCTGAGGATGTGGATATCACCAAGCTTGACGAGCAGCAGATTTTCCAACGCAAAGTCTACATCATAGTAAAATATGTATATACTCTTTTGATCACCGTGGTGATTGGAGGAATGATGGCACACCAGATGCTTGATTTTATAAGAATACTTATCAACAAAAGCAAAGGTAAGCTTCATTAAGAAAAGCTGAAACAATCATCTGGGATAACAGCTATGGACTCCGATAAAATAATTGGCAAAGATGGTGAGATGATGCATAACAACGACAACCTCCCCAAGGAAATTGTAAGGCTGAACGGCCCCGAGCGCCTTCAGCACCTTATAACCTTTGTGACCTTCTTTATCCTGGTAATAACCGGATACATGCTCAAGATGCCTGAGGCATGGATACTCAAGTTGGGATCATATGGAACTACCATATTCGAATATCGTGGACTTGTTCACAGGATAGCCGGGGTAATCATGATAATCGGCGGACTCGATCATGTCCGTTACTGTATTTTCACCAAGGCCGGGCGGTCTTTCATATTCGCCATGATCCCCACATTAAAAGACGTGACGGATATCATCGGAAATATGGCATACTATTTCGGTCAGCGTCCGGAACCGCCTGAATTCGAACGTTTCGATTACAGGGAAAAGGCTGAATATCTGGCTCTGGTAGCGGGTACCATCATCATATCCGTGACCGGTATTTTCCTCTGGTCGGAAGTATACTGGAGCAAATTCGTTCTTGATCTCTCGATTATGATTCACGGCATGGAGGCCTGCCTGGCCACCATGGCCATCATCGTATGGCACTTTTATCAGGTGCACTTTAAACCTGGCCAGTTCCCCATGAGCAGGGTTTGGATAGACGGCAAGATGTCTAACCACCATCTGAAAATCGAACATGGCGCCATGTACAACCGCCTGGTTGCAGAAGGGAAACTCGCTCCGGTCGATGAACACGATCACCATGGTCACCACGGACCGAAATCCGTCAAACAAGTGTTCGTCGAATTCATGACCTATTGTTCCATTCTTTTCTTTATGGGCGTAATGTTTTTACTGGGCAAGCTTCTTTATTTTCCACCCACCTATTCAGCCAAGGCCAAAACACCAAGCACCGGCTTTGATAGATTAATCCATAGTGGGGATACGGCGAAGTATACCAGGCATTTCCACAACGTAGATGATACCGTGAATTTAAAGCTAGCGAACCCGCAATTCTGTGTGACCTGTCATGGCACCTTACCGCACAGCAAGGCTCCTGATATCCGTTCTTTCCTTAACATGCATAGTTATTTCATGGCCTGTGAGGTGTGCCATGACCGTGAGGAAAATTTCTCCGGCAAATTCAACTACGTCTGGTTTGACAACATGACGGATGAGAAGATCGATAAAATTGAGGGCAGTAACGGCGTTTACGGAGCAAGACTCATCCCGGTACTTGTATCAGACAGCAACAACGGCAATGAAATTCGCCGCATGGATGAGGCTGAAGATCCCAACTTTATTAAATCCTACATTGCTCAGAAAGATATTCTGACTCCTGAGGAACAGGGTAAGGCAAAAGTAATTATCCATAAGAACATGGCAAAAAAACCGGTTCAGTGTACGGAATGCCACAACAGCAAACAACCTTATATAGATCTTGCACGGGTAGGCTATCCACCAAAACGTGCCGAGAGTCTCTATCGGACAGAGGTTGCTGATATGATCAATAGATACATGCAGTTCTATCTCCCGACCATGTTCGATCCCGATCTGATGAGAAAGCAGAAAATGAACGAACTGAAAATGGAGAACCGTTCCACTGACTAAGACCACATTTGACTAGGACCATGCACCTTTGCCTGCGAGAACATTCTGTCGATATGCATTGCCCCATTGCCAGCTCAGCTGATCTGGATCAGTTAACCCGTACATCAGCTGAAGCTGGCAATAAGGGCAGTGAAGGAAGACAGTGCAGAAACAACCAAAGGTGCTGGTTATTATTTCCCCTCCTTATCATATCGGTTTTTTTCCCGGCCATCATCTTTGCTCAAGATGGCGCACCAAATATTGTTAAATTCCAACCTGTCCTGTCGATCTCAGGCTCAATGAAACTTCCCAGTGATGTTGCCGTTGACCAGAGCGGCAGGATTTTCATTTTAGACGGTACAGCAGACACGGTCAGAGTATATTCCCCCAAGGGAGAACAAATATTTACCCTGGGAGGTGCGGGAATTCTCAAACAGCCCCTTGGTATCGATGTTTCACCTGGGGGTGATGTGGTTGTGGCGGATTCGGGAAATCACCGACTTGCCCTCTTTGCCGCGGAAGAGAAAACTCCTCATTACATTGATGTCCCCTCCTCTGTTAACGGCAAGCCGAGCGATCCTACTGATGTCAATTTCGGACCTGACAATACGTATATTGTAGTGGACAACGATAATCACCGGGTTGTTTCAATGAACCGTTCCGGCAAACTGCTCTGGTCCACAGGGACAATGGGCCGCAATCCTGGTGAATTCCGCTTCCCCTTTCTGATTGATATTGACCGGTTGGGCAGGATCTATATTGTAGAGGCCATCAATACCCGGGTACAGGTTCTTGAATCAAATGGTAAGTTTGCCCGTTTCATAGGTGAATGGGGTATTGAACCCGGTCAATTTTTCAGACCAAAGGGTGTGGTGGTAAACGAAAAAAACGAGGTGTTCATCTCAGATAGTTATTTAGGAGTTGTTCAGGTTTTCAAACGGGAAGGAGGGCTTATTGGTGTCGTCGGAGACAGTAACGGAAAGATTACCAAATTCAAGACACCGGTGGGAATGGCTATTTCCGGTAACCGTCTTTATGTCGTTGAAATGTTCAACAACAGGGTGCTGATTCTGGAAAGACAGGGTCAGTAAAAATTATGCGCCGGTTATCACCTTTTTCATTCATCCTGATCCTTGCGGTTACACTTTTTCTGCCGCCTGCACCAAATGTACAGGCAGCCGGAAATCTGACCCAGAATTCTGCCCGTGAATGTGCCATCTGTCACTTCAGATGGATTGATCAATTCCTCGAAGGACATGGAACTGCCTTGGTGGGATATGAGAAAGAAGATGTCGCCGGCGAAGAAATGATCTGTTTCAGCTGCCATGACGGGTCAACTGATGACTCCCGGAAGAAGGTATGGATACTGGACAGGCATAAAACCGATATGCTCCCTTCGGACAAAGTCAAAATTCCGAAAATGTTTCCGCTTTCTCAAGATGGTAAAGTTGTCTGCGCCACCTGTCACTCCGCGCACTCCGTTACCACGGATACCAGTATAGAACGCACCATTTTTCTGCGTATCTCCAATAAAGATTCCATAATGTGCGAGATGTGCCATGTCGATCAGGCGGTCCAGGACAAGACTAACCATCCTACCCATGAGGGCAAGCGGCCTATCCCGAAAGAGTTATATGCTGTGGGTGCTGTACCATCCGCCACAGATACCAATTTTGTTATCTGTGAAAGCTGCCATACCGCCCATGGCAGCGTGGAAAGAAATCTCCTTTTCGAGGTTAAAAAACAATCAACCCTCTGCACGCTCTGCCACCCGGGTGAATACGATGCTCCCAATGCCCCGGTGAATAAGCAGGTCAACCATCCCCTGCTCGTGGAGTTTAAACAAAATCCCAATGTCGGGGGGGTAAAGATTCAGTTAGGCCCGAATAACAACCTCGAATGTCTTTCCTGTCACAAGGTGCATCAATTTCCAAAGGGTACAAAAGCCCTGGTAAAAAATAAAGAATCACTGTGCCAGCTTTGTCATCCAGACAAGGCCGACCGATCCTCCGCTGCCGACTGGCAGAAAAGCAACCATCCCCTTTATGTCAAATACAAGCTTGATCCGGCAAGCCATGTGAAACTTGACGGCGGGACCGACAATACTGTCTACTGTTACACCTGCCATAAGGTCCACCAGCACGAACCGGGAACCAAGGCCCTAGCCGGCCAGCGTGATTCCCTTTGCGCCACCTGCCATAAGGGCGAGTATATGGTTGACAAAACCGATCACGATCTCAGCATTACGGCAAAAGACGAGATCAATGTCCTCAAGCAGACCATAAAACAGACCGGTGTCTGTACTGCCTGCCATATCCCGCATAAGGCCACCGGTCCGTATCTCTGGGCACGAAAAGTAAAAGATCCCGCTTCATTGTCTTCACCGTCCAAACTCTGTCTCACCTGTCATAACGACAAAGGCATCGCAGCCAAAAAGACGGTGGGCAGGTTCACCCACCCGGTCAACGTTGCCATGCAAAAAGCCGATCAGCTGAAGGATCCGAAAACACTGCCGCTTTATACCAAAACGGATGGAAATGAAGTGATGGAGTGTCATACCTGCCATAATCCCCACAGGTGGGACTCACAGAGCAGCAAGAAGGGCAAAGGCATTAATGATGAAGGGACACCCTTCACCAGTTTTCTGCGGAAGCGTTCCGGCACGGACAGTTCTCTCTGCGCCTCATGCCATGTGGAGCAGTATTATGTGGAAGGCACTGATCACGACCTCACCGTCACTGCGCCCAAAGAGAACAATATCGCTAAACAGACCGCCGGTCAATCAGGTGTCTGTTCACCCTGTCATGTGCCGCATCAGGCCAGCGGTCCGTACCTCTGGGCGCGTAAATTCGACACAAAACCCACATCCCCTTCCTCTCTCTGCCTGAATTGCCATGTCAAGAAAGGACCGGCGGATAAAAAGACCTTGGGACAGAACACCCATCCGGTGAACGTCAAAATAGAAGACACCTACAACCTGTCACTGCCCCTGCGGAAACTGTCTGACGGCACCTCAGTTATGGAGTGTCATACCTGCCATGATCCCCACAGATGGAATTCCCAACTCAGCAAGAAGGGGAAGGGCAGCAACGTTGAGGGCACTGCTGACAACAGTTTCCTCAGAAGCGCCAATCTGGAAAAACCGACTTTATGCGCCAAATGCCACCTGCGCAAAAGCTTTGTCACCGGAACCGATCATGACATGCGGGTAACAGCTCCCACATCGCTGAATAAAAGCGGAAAAATGGCCAAGGAAGAGTCAGTCTGCTCACCATGCCATGCCGTTCACAATGCTCCTGAGAAAACCCTGCTGTGGAATTACACGCTGGATGATACCGGACAGGACTTCATCGAGAAAGCCTGTAACGGCTGCCACGCCAAAAACGGTGCGGGTAAAGGCAAGGTCATTTCCTCCGGCATACATCCGAAACAATTCTATTTCGGCTATCACAAGTCTTACCGGAATATCCTGCTGTCCATCGGCCCGTCGCCTGATCCCATTCCTTTATATACCAAGGAAGGTAAAAAGGCGGTTTCCGGGGAAATAACCTGTTCCACCTGTCATGATCCGCATATCTGGGACGCAAATGAAGACACTGCCGGGTCAGGGAAAAACATTGAGGGCACTGTTGTTAACAGTTTTCTCAGAAAAGGTGCAAGAAATGAATTGTGTTATGCTTGCCATGGAATTAAAACCCTTTTACTGTATAGATTCTACCATAATGCCAATGAGAAAAAGAGTATTTTAGGGATTTCGATGCCCACCGCCGACCAAGTTGAGTCTGATACACAAAGACAACCTGCCGGCGAGGATAAAGAAAACAACGGGGTAAAATAAAATGGGCCGTTTCTGCATCGCATCGCTCTTTTTTCTGGCAGCAACACTCATCGCAAGTCTTCCAACGGCAATTTCTGCTGAATCTGTAACTATTTCACCCGACAGAAGGCTGCACAGAACAAATGACGGCTTGACAATCCCCTCTCCTCCTCTTGAGACCATAGGCAACCCCCATGGCATGGCCTGCAACAAATGCCATTTACAGGATAAAGACGGCAAAACGGCAGAAGGCCTGATCAGTGCTGACAGTATCAGTCTCTGCGAGATGTGCCATGCCGGAGCTAATCTTCACCCGCTGGGGATAGAGCCGATCAATCAGTTCGCCGGACTGGATAATTTCAACCTGCCCCTGGGCAATGGCATATATCAGGGAAAGATTGTCTGCCTGACCTGTCATTACATACACCAGGATAAGTTTACCCCGTATCTTCTCAGAGGAAACAATACCTCACACCAGACTATCCGCACCAGCTTGTGCTCCATCTGCCATAAGGAACATTTTGCCGGCATTTCGCCGCATACCACAGACACCACAACATGCGTTTTCTGTCATATCGCCACCCCGGAGAAAAGAAAGAATAAGGGGAAAATGGCCAAGGATGAAGTTGACGCCGTCTGTTTCTTCTGCCACTGGTCGCTCAGGAAAAACCACTACAAGGATCTCGACCCCTTGCCGGATCCCCTTGTCCAGGAATTGCTTGATCCCGCAAGCAACCTGCAGCAGGGCCAGATGTACTGTTTAAGCTGCCATATCCATCACGGCAAAGTGGAAGAAAACCATCTGATCACCAATGAATACCTCAAGCTGGCAGCAGTTTCCAGAAATATCAATCCCCACTGGAAAAACTTGATGTGCATTTCCTGCCACAAGGGCGCTCCATCCAAAGGAAATCCGAGTCTTCTCGGCAGTGGCGATCTCAACGAGCTCTGCAACCGCTGCCACAAGTCAGAGTTTGCCAGGGCTGATATTCATCCGGTGGGCATTATCCCCTCAAAACAGGTGAAGATACCTCCGGACATGCCTCTGCAGAACGGGAAACTCTCCTGTGAGACCTGCCACCAGTCATCCCTGCAGGAAACCGCCCGGCATATCGACTCTGTGGGCAAGGAAAATCCCAACTTCCTGCGCAGAACCGGGTTGTCGCGCAACGAATTCTGTTTTCTCTGTCATCGTCAGGAGACCTATCGTCGTTTAAATCCTCACCTGCAGGTTGATGAACATGGTCACATCAGAAAAGAAACATGCCTTTTATGTCATGCATCCCTTCCGGATATCTACCTTTTCGGGCCGAAAAATGTTATATTTATAGTTGATGACCCCAATGAATACTGTATCGGATGCCATCCGGGCTTCAGTGAAAACCATCCCGCAGGAGGCCGTCACCTGGTAACACCTTCAGCAAAAATTTTGAAAGCCCTTGAAACCTCTGTACAAAGGATCGGGGTCGAGTTACCCCTGTATCATGGCAAGGTGGTCTGCGCTACCTGCCATAATCCACACGATCTGGGAGTTATCAAATACCCTGCTTCGGCCGAAGGTTCGCAACGCAAAAACAAATTGAGGTTAAAGCCTGGGATAACCCAGTGTACCGGCTGCCATTGGGATAAAGGATAAGATTGCATGGAGAACGGGCATGAAATCCCCCTCCGCACTTAATCTGCATAAAACGACATTACAATTACTGATCATATCTATGTTCTGCATGGTGTGTGTATCGCCATGCCTCGCAGCAAAAGAGCCTTTCCCTGCCCTCCCAGTTTATGTTGGTTCCCTCTCCTGCCAGCCCTGCCACGAGAAGGAATATGCCAACTTCTCCATCTATACAAAAAAAAGCAACTCCTATAGAAGCATTGAAAGACTGCAGAAAGGTCTGAACGAACAAGATTTAAAGAAATGCTATACCTGTCACACTACAGGCTATGGGAAACCGGGCGGCTTTATCAGCGTTGAAAAAACTCCTCTTTTGAAAAATGCCGGCTGTGAGGTTTGCCACGGCCCGGGATCGATTCACATAGAAGACGCAAAGCCTGAATCGATCATTGGCCATCCGACCATACAGACCTGCGATCAGTGCCACACCAGCGAGATGATTCAGGCCTTCAAATTCAGGCCACTCATTCATGGCGGAGGACATTGAGATGATCATCCTGAATGGAATTATCAAAAAAATCCTTCATCTGGAAACCCTGCTCACCATCGGCGTCACCATTGTCATGGGCGGTGTCATCTATTTCAGTATCACCAATCAACGGGAACATATCAGGGAAAGGATGACCACTTATAGCCAAGACATAAAATCACTGGCCTATGCGGGCATCAAACATACGATGTCGTTGGGAGACAGCCCCTCTGTTGAAAAACAGCTTCTTGATATCGGCGATGAACTGGAGGACACGGAAATCGTCATATGCGATTTTAACCAGCGCATTGTTTTTGCCACCAATAAAGACCGCATCGGGGCCGATGTATCGACCTTCACCGGCAACCGGGCGACCCTGGTTGCCCTGAGAACCCTGCTTGAAACCGCCGTTCCCCCACGGATAAGCTATTTTGAAGAGGAGAAGGACGGCGTCAATTATCTGGTTACCATCCACAGCATTTATAATAACGAGGAATGCCATCACTGCCACGGCGACTCACGCAAGGTTCTCGGTGGACTGTTGACGAGACAATCCACTGATGCCACCTATCTGGCCATCGCCACCCTACGGAATCATACCATTATAGCAAGCCTCATCGGTATAGGCCTGCTGATTACCATCATCTATTTCCTGCTGGCCAGACTGGTGACCAAACCCATAACCGAGCTGGCCGCCAAGGCTGAAGAACTGGCCAGGGGAGATCTTTCCGTATTCGCGCCTGTTCATTCCTCGGACTCCATTGGTATCTTGGCCGGCAGCTTCAACAGCATGGTGAAAAGCATCAAGGACAAGATTGAATATGCCAACAGCCTCAAAGAGGCCATAGCCGATCCACTGGTCATCGTCGATACCAACCTGGTTGTGACCTTTATGAACGGCTCATGCGCCCGATTAACCGGATACAGCAAACAGGAAACAGAGGGGAAATTAACCTGCCGGGAGGTATTCAAGAGTGATATCTGCCTGGATAATATTTGCGACACCGACTGTCCAATCAAAAAATGTCTTGTCTCAGGTGAACCGGTTGAAGATATCAGAATTATCATCTCAAACAAGGAAGGAGCTCTTATTCCCGTCATGGCCAGCGCCAGCGCCCTGAAAGACGCCCAGGGTAATATTACCGGGGCGGTGCAGATTTTCAGGGATATCAGTGATGTTCTCGAAGCTGAACGGCTGCGTTATATCCAGAGTATCTCCGAAAGAGAGGAAGAACAACGGAAATATCTTGAGTTCAGAGCCGAGAATCTGCTCGCCATCCTGAAGCAGGCCTCGGACGGCAATCTGCAGGTGCGGGCCGAGTACCATGACAGCAATGAAGTCATGGATAAAATCGCCTGTCATACCAACCAGATGCTGGGCAATCTGGAAAAAATGTACGAAAAGATTTCCTCATTGAGTAAGGGGCTGGAACAGGAGGTGGCGCATCGGACCGTCATGTTGCGGGAAAGAACCCTGATGCTGGAACGGGCCATCAGAGATCTGCGGGAACTCGACAGGCTCAAGTCCGCCTTCCTGGCCAACATGTCTCACGAACTCAGAACTCCTATGAATTCCATCATTGGTTATACACAACTTCTGCTGGACCGGATTGACGGTGAAATAAACGAAGAACAGGAAAAAAGCTTGATGAAGGTAGAAAATAACGCCAAGCATCTCCTGCAATTAATCAACGACATCCTTGATATGTCTAAAATCGAATCAGGGAAAATAGAACTCGACATTCAAGAGACGGACTTCACTAGCATGCGAGACACCATCAGCATTTTTTTTCAGCCGGTTCTCGATGCCAAGGGTCTCTATCTGCATTTTGATTTCGCCGATGATCTCCCTACCGTCTTCATAGATAAGGATAAAGTAAAACAAATATTTGTCAATCTGGTGGGAAATGCCGTCAAATTTACCGACCATGGCGGCATCACCATTCACGCCAAACCCTCGACCCTGGGCATTGCCCCCGGTGAAGCCTCCCTGTTTATCGAAATATGTGTGGAAGACAGCGGCATCGGCATAAAAAAAGATGATATGGCAAAACTTTTTGACAAATTTACCCAGATCAATGTTTCCGCCAGTCGACCTTATGAAGGTACCGGACTTGGTCTCAGCATCGCCAGGGGCCTGGTGGTATTGCACAAAGGGGTTATCTGGGTGGATAGCGATTTCGGCAAAGGAAGCAGATTCTGCTTTACCCTGCCGGCGCAAAAGAAGGTAATGGAAAAGTCCACTGAATCAATCATAGAGCTGGCCATGGCGGAAAAACTGGCTGAATATTTTGATAAGCCCGTCGATCTCTTTCTTAAGGATCCCTATTATCTCGGCAAACGGGTCAAGTGCTGGGAATATGCCCATTGCGGGCAGACAAGCTGCCCTGCTTACGGCAACTCGGAAAGGCGCTGCTGGCTGATCTGCGGAGTTCATTGCAAAGGGATCGAGGTGGCTAAATATCCAGAAAAGACGGAGCACTGCAAGACATGTGAAATTATCGAAAATCTCGTGCTCGGCGAATTTGCTGCTCAAAAAATGAATGATTTGGATCTGGAAGGTGATGCAGTTGACCGGGGCATCAAAAAAACAATTCTTGTTATTGACGATAACCCGGAGGTTATTGAACTGATCAGAAAAAATATCGGGGAGGACTATAACGTCTTGGGCCATTATACCGGTGAGGGTGCGGTGGAAAAGGCCAGGGAGATCAAGCCTGCGGCGATTACCCTTGATATCATGATGCCCGGCAAAGACGGTTGGGAGGTCCTGCAGGAATTGAAAAAAGATCCTGTTGTGCAGGATATTCCGGTTATCATCCTGTCCATTGTTGATGAAAAGAAAATCGGATTTTCTCTGGGCGCGACCGAATATATGGTCAAACCGATTGACAAAAAAATACTGCTGCATAAGTTGAAGAATCTGGAAAAACTGACAAGCATAAAAAATATCCTGCTCGTTGACAATGAACCAGGCACTCTGCATACCTTGGGCCGCGTTCTCAATGAGGGTGGCTATAAGATAACAAAGGCATCCAATAACACGGGAGCAATACAGGCAATTCACGAGAGCAAACCCGACCTGATTGTTCTCAATCTGATGATCAAGCCGGATGAGAACGGCTCAAACGTCATTGAGTATATCAAGACAGATGAATCGGCAAGAAATATTCCCCTCGTTCTCATTACAGACAGTGATCTGAGCGAGGAAAAAGTAAAAGAACTCAATGGACGAATCAAGGCCACCTTCAATAAAGCCATTCTGGCGGAAGATGACTTGTTGGAAACTTTAAAAAATACTATTAAGAAGATGTAAATGCCTGCAAAGTTATTGCCTGCCCCTCACAGTGGGGCAGTTCATCATAACTTTTGCAATTTCTGAGGAAATATATGCAAGCTGATCAGCCGGACAATCGAAATAAAAAGAAAATACTGGTAGTTGATGACAACCAGGACAGCCGTGAACTGGTCATGAAAATCCTTGGTAAACAGAACTACCATCTGCTTGAAGCCTACGACGGGGAAGATGCACTCAATAAAATAATGGCCGAAAAACCCGATCTGGTGCTGATGGATATCTCCATGCCGAAAATTGACGGATACGAGGTGACCAGAAGATTAAAAAACATGGAGGATTACAAAGATATAACGGTTATTGCCCTGACGGCACATGCCATGAAAGGTGACTGTGAAAAGGCATTGGGTGTGGGCTGTAAAGGGTATATAACCAAACCGATCAATATCAGAGAATTCAGCGAACAGATTAAACGATATCTCCAGTAATTTTTTTTTATATTTTTTCATGACCAATACGACTAAAATCTTAATCATTGACGACAACATCGATACCGTTGAACTTCTGCGGAAAAGATTTCGTATCGAGGGATATGAAACGGCGGAGGCCTATGACGGTGAAGAGGGACTGAAAAAGGTCTCTGAATATGTGCCGGATCTGGTCGTACTTGATGTCATGATGCCTAAAATAGACGGCTACGAGGTATGTAAGAGAATCAAGCAGGATGAATCACTCAAGCAGATACCCATTCTGATGCTCAGCGCCAAAAGCCAGGTACCGGACAAAGTGAAAGGTCTTGATATCGGAGCGGATGATTATATCACCAAACCCTTTGATTTCAAGGAGCTCATGGCCCGGGTCAGAACCCTGTTGTCCCAGAAAACCGAAAGCAAAAAACTGGCGGAAAAGGAAAAATTTGACGCTCTGGATCATTTTGTCGATGAGGTTTCCCACGAGGTGAGAAATCCCTTGGTGGCCATCGGCGGTTTCGGACGAAGGCTCAGAGACAATCTTCCGGAAGGCAGCCAGAATCGCAAATACATCGACATCATTCTGAAAAATGTTGAGGTGCTGGAAAGGATGGTGCACGAGCTTATTGCCCTGAAAGGGGCTACGCTTTGCTACACCGAGCCATCCGATCTCAATGAGATAACGATGAATGCCGTGAGCATTTACAAGCATGAGATTGAAAAAAAACATATTAAACTGATCTTGAAGTTCATGGAAAATCCCCCCATGATCCATGCAGACCAGGAAAATATCACCATGGCCATCTCCAATCTGATAGAAAATTCAATTGAAGCCATGGTAGGCGACAAGCGGGAGCTTAAAATCTCCACCAGTGTTACGGATGGTTATTTTGAAATCCAGGTGGCAGATTCCGGCAAAGGTATTGATAAAGATAAGCTCAAGAACATCTATGATCCTTTTTTTACCTCCAAGACCTATGGCCCCGGCTTTGGACTCACCTTTGCACTGAAAACGATTCAAAGCCATAAGGGAATAATTTCCGTTGAAAGTAACGTAAACGAAGGGACCACCTTCACCGTCAGGCTTCCTATTAAAGCCATCTCAGGGCAGAAAACGTCCTGAGTTTCAGGCTATCTCATCTACCGACGCATCTCGTCGGATAAAGGCCTTTATGGATTTCAAATTTACCTGTAAAATAAATGGGTTCAGCCAGGTGATGAGGCTGAGGCTTAGAATTCAACGCGAAGCCCACTCCACGGGTGCCCGCTCCCTATAGATAATACACGACGGATGAAAAAAAAGAGTCTCTCATTAACAAATTTTGCCTGGCTGTCCATCGGTGCGGCAATTTTCACCATGGCCTTGAAAACCATTGCGTATCTGCTGACCGATTCAGTCGGGCTGCTGTCTGACGCTCTTGAATCTTTAGTTAATCTGGCCGGGGCGTTGATGGCCCTGGCCATGCTACGGGTTGCCGCCCTGCCGGCTGATGAAAACCATGCCTATGGCCACACTAAAGCGGAATACTTTGCCAGCGGGGTTGAAGGAACATTAATTCTTATTGCCGCGGCCAGCATTGCTTTTGCCGCAACGAAACGATTCATTGCTCCGCAACCCCTTGAACAGATAGGTCTGGGCCTCGGCGTTTCAATTGCCGCAGCATTGGTCAACCTCTTTGTTGCTTTCATTCTGCTACGGGCCGGGAAACAATATCACTCCATTACACTTGAAGCCAATGCACATCATCTTTTAACGGATGTCTGGACATCGGCCGGCGTTTTAGTTGGTGTGGGAGGTGTAGCATTAACCGGCTGGCAAAGGCTGGATCCTCTTGTGGCCATCATCGTGGCCGGGAATATTGTCTGGACCGGGATACAGATTGTGCGCAAATCAATTCATGGTCTTATGGATACGGCAATACCTCCTGAAGACATAGAAATTGTCCGAACAATACTTGCGAAATATACCCGCTCGGAGATAGACTATCACGCCCTGCGCACCCGGCAGTCAGGTTCACGTAAGTTTGTTTCTTTCCATGTTCTCACCCCCGGAACCTGGACTGTTGACCAAGGACACCGGCTTGTTGAAGACATTGAGGCGGACATTTGTCGTTCTCTGCCCAATGTCACGGTTTTTACCCACCTGGAACCCCTGTCCGATCCGGCATCATGGGCGGATCTGCATTTGGATCGCATGGATAATGATATGGATTCCGGCAGTTTGACTGATAATCATCGACCATCACCGTAAAAAGCTCAACTCAGTAACCCGACAACATAAAATGGATTCCCTTATCCTCACTGACAAGGCATTGCTCGTATCAGCCATGATCTTTACCGGTATTCTCTGCCAGTGGCTTGCCTGGCGGGTAAAACTACCGGCTATTCTCTTTCTCCTTTTCGCGGGAATTATTGCCGGACCCATCACCGGTCTGCTAGACTCCGATAAACTTTTCGGCGATCTCCTCTTCCCTTTCATTTCTCTCTCCGTCGCAGTAATCCTCTTTGAGGGCAGTCTGACACTTCAATATCACCAAATCAAAGGCCTGACTCAGGTTGTCCGCAACCTGATCTCATTCGGCGTGCTGGTTACCTGGCTGATCACCGCTACCGCAACCCGCCTGGTTCTTCATTTTCCCTGGGAACTGTCTCTCCTTTTCGGTGCAATCACTGCGGTTACAGGTCCAACTGTGATCGTGCCGATGCTGCGTACGGTTCGCCCCAGCGCCTCTGTGGCCAGTATCCTCCGCTGGGAAGGTATTGTCGTTGATCCCATCGGCGCCACTCTGGCAGTACTGGTTTACGAATTCATCATATCAGGCAGCGGCAATGCCGTCAGTCATACATTGATGGCCTTCGGCAGGCTGATAGGGCTGGGCTTGTTTCTCGGCTCTCTGTCAGGATATCTCTACGGAGTGCTTCTTCGTGGTCACTGGTTACCGGAATTCCTGCATAACGTCGCCACACTTGCCCTGGTTTTTCTTGTTTTTACCGTTTCCAACGTTCTGCAGGAGGAGTCCGGACTGTTGAGCGTCACCGTCATGGGCATCTGGCTCGCCAATATGAAGGATGTACCGGTGGATGAAATTCTCGACTTCAAGGAAAGCCTCAGCGTTTTACTGATCACGGTACTGTTTATTGTCCTTGCCGCCCGCCTGGATTTCCAGATGTTTGCCAACCTCGGCTGGTCAGTCCTGTTCATTTTTCTGGCCATCCAGTTTCTCGCCCGTCCCATCAGCGTGGTGGTCTCAACTCTTGGTTCAAAACTGACCTGGCCTGAACGCCACCTGCTGGGTTGGATTGCGCCGCGCGGCATTGTCGCTGCGGCTATCTCAGCCTTGTTTGCCATCAAACTCGAACAAAGCGGATACCAGGAAGCAACCCTGCTGGTTCCCCTCACCTTCATGGTCATCATCGGCACCGTTGTATTGCAGAGTTGCACGGCAAGTTTTCTGGCCAAACGATTGGGCGTGGCAGAACCTGATCCCAAAGGCGTTCTCATCATCGGCGCCAATCTGGTGGCCCTGGCTGTTGCAAAAGCCCTGAGGGAGGCAGATTTCAGAAGCCTGCTGGTCGATACCAGTTGGGACAAAATAAGCAACGCCAGAATGGAGGGATTTAACACATATTATGGCGAACCCGTTTCCGAACATGCGGACCGGCATCTGGACCTGGTCGGACTGGGAAGAATGCTGGCTCTTTCTCCACGTGGTCCGTTGAATGCTCTTTCCTGCATGCACTACCGGATGGAGCTTGGCTATAACTCTGTTTTCGCTCTGCAGGTTGCAACCCAAAAGGAGCTGCCGCTGATCCGCAAGGCTGCATCAAATCGATGCGGCCACTTGCTCTTCGGTAAAGACATCACCTTCTCATTACTTGCGGCAAATCTCGCCAAAGGATGGCAGATTCGTAACACCATCCTTTCAGCAACCTTTACCTTTGATGATCTCATGAAACAGTCTGGTGGACTTGCTATTGCGCTGTTTGCCGTTACCCCAAAGGGCAAGCTGGAAATTTTTACCGCTGAGACTAAATGGAGTCCTTTACCGGGGTGGACTGTCATCAGTCTGGCTCCTCCGGCAGATCAAGAGAAATACGCCGCATTTGCCGCCAGTCTGTAAAAAAATAAGGCCGTTGTTTGTCTTAACTGGAATATAACAGATAAATATAGTAAGTTATTACATATCCGCTGCAAATCAGGCGTGATGACCTGATGAATGCTCTGGGCAGCGAGTCTTTTTATGTGTTTTCCCCTGTAAATAACCACACGTCGGCCTAAAATATTTTTTTTGCCATAAACAAGGAACAACGGCAAAAATGGACATTATGTCTGTAGATTTCTGGAAATGTATCGGTACCGCCGTTTTATGCGGGGCGATCATTGGCTTTGAACGTCAGTTGCGTGGAAAACCGGCGGGTATCAGAACAAGCATCTTGATCTGTCTCGGCACGGCCCTTTTTATCTCCCTCGGCATAGAATTTTCTAATGAAAATACAGATATAACTCGGGTGCTCGGGCAGGTGGTAACAGGAATCGGTTTCCTTGGCGCAGGCGTCATCCTTGCCAGGGAAGGTATTGTTATGGGCGTCACCTCAGCTGCCGTGATATGGGTTCTTGCCGGAGTAGGCTCCATGATTGGCTTCAATAAAATCACCGAGGCCATTGTCGTCACCCTGCTGACCGTGATCCTGCTAACCGGTATAACTTTTCTGGAAGGAAGAATTAAGAGTTTAAGGCGGGGAGTGCACGCGCAGTCACCAACCGATGACAACTCTGAAGGCTGACACCATACCTCTTATCAATAAGAGCTGCCAAGACAACTTGCTAACCCAAAAAACGACGTCCATTGCATATAATAATCAGACAAGACAAACAGTCAGAAAATCATTAACTCGATGAGGAGAAACCCATGGCCCATATCACGTTGCAAGGAAATCCACTGGAAACCAGCGGCGAACTGCCCGCAATCGGCACGAAAGCACCTTCTTTTTCACTGACAAAGACCGATCTGTCGGATTGCACCCCCCAGGATTTTAATGGGAAAAAGCTTGTGCTGAACATCTTCCCCAGCATTGACACCTCTGTATGCGCAGCTTCAGTGCGACGCTTCAACAAGGAGGCTGGGGAAGCAAAAAACGGCGTAGTCCTCTGCATCTCAGCAGACCTTCCCTTTGCCCACAACCGCTTTTGTGAAGCTGAGGGACTGAAAAATGTTATCCCCCTCTCGGTTTTTCGTGCGGCAGGTTTCGGCAGGGATTACGGGGTGACGATCAGCACAGGTCCGCTTAAAGGCCTGCTCTCCCGGGCCATTGTCATTATTGACAAGTCAGGTAAGGTGGCCTACACTGAGCAGGTTCCCGAAATCACCCAGGAACCTGATTATGATCAGGCCCTGCGTGTGCTTGCCGACCTACCGGATTAATAGTCGGCTGTTCTGGCATAAACCAACCGCTGACACAACAGATACGTTATTTTTATGGGTATTATGCTGAAATTACCTGTTGTGTCAGGGTAAGACCCTGTGATATTGCTGATAAGTATTTTCTATTTTGCATTGATTCGATTTTAATCATTTTTTTTACAATGATAACCTGGGCTCAGGAACAAAACCATGACAGACGAAAATGAAAAAAATCTCCTGCAGACCTATGCATTGCTCTCCAGAGCGGCGGCGCGGAAAAAAATATACTCTTTAAAAGCACTCAAGGAAGACAAACCCCAAACAGCTCACCTCCTCAGGGCACTCTCCGAGTCTGAGGCAGCACAGGCGCGCCGGATATTAAACATGATACGAGGGAGGATTGATCCTTCCGAAAGTTATCTTGCCACGATATTTGAGAAGGAAATTGCAGAAATTTTAGAGCGATACACAGAAGAGATCAACAATGCCAAGGCTGCTGGGCTGACAAACGTTGTCAGCGTTCTCACCCAGCTTTACGATGCGGAAAAGAAACTCCACATTTTCTATGGGCACGATGCACAGGATAGCAGTGGCGCAGAGGATGACCGGTACTTTGTCTGTCAATTCTGCGGTTATGTCTGCAAGTCTCACCCACCTGACAATTGCCCGGTCTGTAGTGCGAAAAAGGAAACTTTTATGGAGATTCAATAAAATATCATCCGGGCACCCAAATAAATTTGCATAAATTGGTGCTTCCCCTGCCCTGACAGTTTTATCCGTATATTATTTTTTTGGCGGGAAAAATTTTCTGAACTCTTCTGAGTTACCCGGATCATCCAGCTCACCGATCTCAACCAGCTGTTTGCTCACTTCCTGTATTTTTGCCTCCAGTTTTTCCAGTGAGTCTTTCGAGATTGCACCGTCCTCTTCAGCCTCAAACCTGATCAGCATTACGCAATTGAGGAAATTATTCACAATATGCTGCACCGTGTGCATGGTCGCCTGGAGGGTGCGCAGTCTTGCCTCCCGCAACTCCACTTCCACTTTTCTTTTCTCAATCTTCTCCGTCCAGTTGGACAGTGCCAGAGAAACACTGGTGGCCAGCAGGGAGGAGAAGACGATGGTCATGATGTGTGACTCCCAGATGGTGTAATGACCTTGCAAGAGATAAAACTTGATGACCTGATACAGCGTCATCACGATTGCCATTAAAATAAAAGGTAAAAATATTCTTTTAACGTATTTCATCACTCCCGCCTCACCCCTGCCCGTCAAACTCTTTTCACAAACGATCCACACCTGCTTTCATCTGCCAGAATTCAATCTGAGAGGAAAACTCTTCCACCAGCAGACACTACCTGATTTCACGGGTTAAAAGCTAATAATTTTCTGGGATAACAGGAAAGTTTGTTAATTCTGAAGCAATCCTATTGTCATAGATTTGCCAGCGAGTATCCGACAGAAATAAAGGAAGGAACAGGCTGAAATGGCAGTGGCGGGTTTTTGGCAGTAATGAGAGAATCAGTACAATCAGGCAAACAAAAAAGGGATTACGTTTTTCAACGCAATCCCTTGTTATTTCTGGCGGGGCCGACCGGACTCGAACCGGCGACCTCCTGCGTGACAGGCAGGCGTTCTAACCAACTGAACTACGACCCCGTAAATCTGGTGGGCGGTACAGGGATCGAACCTGTGACCCTCGGCTTGTAAGGCCGATGCTCTCCCAGCTGAGCTAACCGCCCGAGCAAATGATGGGTCTATTTAACAATAACACCCTATATAGTCAAGAAAAAACAAAGTGAAACTCCAAAAAAACAGCGGAAAAAGCCCAACGGAAAACTCCAACAAAATGCGAAAAAGAGGTTAATGGGGAGACACAATGTTTCCCGCTTCAACCGGAGGCAATTCAGGGCAGAAACCGTCAGGCGTTTCTATTTTAAAAAGCGTTTCACCTTCATTGACAACAATGGCCTTCTCAAGAACCTTATCCATATGATCAACAAGCTCAATGGTAAGGCTTTTCAAAATTTTTGGGGGAATTTCTTTGAGATTTCTTTCGTTTAACTTAGGAATCAGTACATGTTTAATATTGCCGCGCTTAGCGGCGAGAAGTTTTTCCGTCAATCCCCCGATGGGCAGAACACTGCCCCGCAGGGTTATTTCACCGGTCATGGCAATATCTTTCCGTACGGGTTTTTTCAGCAGGGCCGACACCATGGAAGTAGCCATGGTGATGCCGGCTGATGGTCCATCCTTGGGAATTGCCCCTTCCGGAACGTGAACATGAATATCAAGTTTCTGATAAAAATCGGAGCTTAAGCCGAGACGGTCAGCCCGTGTCCGCACATAACTGAGTGCAGCCTGGGCAGACTCCTGCATCACGTCGCCCAGCTTGCCGGTGATGGTCAACTTGCCGCTGCCCGGCATCAGAGCTGTTTCAATCTGCAGTAACTCACCGCCGACTTCCGTCCAGGCGAGACCGATGGAAAGACCGACCTCATCTTTTTCTTCAGCCTGGCCATAACGGTATCTGGCAACGCCAAGGTACTTGGCGATGGACTGGGCAGTGATATGATAATTCTTTTTCTTTTTGACAATCAACCGATCCCGGGCGATTTTCCGGCAGATGCTGGCAATGCTTCGCTCAAGATTTCTCACCCCTGCTTCTCTGGTATACCGCCGCACAATCTCCATGATGGAGTTGTCATTAAAAGTAATGTCCTTCTCGGCGTAGCCATTTTCTCTAAGCTGTTTCGGGATAAGAAAGCCTTTGGCGATCTGCAGTTTATCCTCTTCGGTATAACCATCGAGCTTGATGACCTCCATCCTGTCCTGCAGAGGCGCAGGTATTGAATGGAGATTATTGGCAGTGGTAATAAAGAAAACATCGGAAAGATCATAATCAAGATCAAGATAATGATCGTTGAAGGTATTATTCTGCTCCGGATCAAGGACCTCAAGCAGAGCGGAAGATGGATCTCCCCGGAAATCCATGCTCATCTTATCGATCTCATCAAGACAGAAAACGGGATTATTCACCTTGATCTTCTGCAGGGAATGGATGATCTTGCCGGGCAAGGCGCCGATGTAAGTTCTGCGGTGGCCTCTGATCTCCGCCTCATCCCTTACACCACCCAATGAAATCCGGACAAACTCCCTGCCCATGGCCCTGGCAACCGACTTGCTTAACGATGTTTTTCCCACCCCAGGAGGGCCAACAAGGCAGAGAATCGGCCCTTTTATTTTCTTGACCTGCACCTGCACTGCCAGGTATTCCAATATCCGTTCCTTCGGTTTACCCAGCCCGAAATGATCCTCATTGAGAATGTTTTCCGCCTTTTTGATATCAATCTTCGCGCGGGTCTTCTCAAGCCATGGCAGGCTGAGAATGGTATCAATATAGTTGCGGACAACGGTTGCCTCGGCAGACATGGGAGGCATCATCTTCAGTTTTTTGAACTCCTGCCTTGCCTTTTCCTTGGCCGCCTTGGTCATCTTTTTCTTTTCGATCTGCTGCTCAAGCTCCGTCAGTTCGGAACTGACATCATCCTTGCCGCCGGCCATCTCCTTCTGGATAATCCGCATCTGTTCAGCCAGATAATAATCCTTCTGGGTTTTTTCCATCTTCTTCTTCACCTGGTCGCGAATCTTCTCCTCCAGGGAAGCAATCTCACTCTCTTTATGGATGAGGCTGAGTACCAGTTCCATCCGTTCCAGGAGAGCAAGAGTGCTTAAGATTTGCTGTTTATCCTCCGTGCCCACCGGTAAATGCCCTGCCAGAAAATCGATAAACTTTACAGGATTTTCAATCTTCGCCAGGGACTTAATCACTTCGTTAGGTATCTTCTTATTATGTTTGGCATATTGCCTGAAGGAAGATAAAATCTCCCGGATGTACGCCACAGTAAGATTATCAGACTGCTTTGCTTCAAGAAATTCTTCAACTTCAACAGTGAAATAATCGTGGCCCGGAATAAAGGAAACGATTCTGCCGCGCTGCTTTCCTTCGACAAGGGCTTTGATCGTTCCGTCCGGCAACCTTAACAGCTGCAAAACCGAAGCAACCGTACCTATCATGTGGACGCCGTTTTCATCAGGATCGTCAACGGAGGCATCCTTCTGTGTGCTCAGAAAAATGCTTGTACGATTGGACATAGCCTGTTCAAGGGCCTTAATGGACTTACTTCGTCCCACAACCAGAGGGGCCACCATAAAGGGGAATAAAACGATATCCCTCAAAGGCATCATGGGATAAATATTGGTTTCGGTATCTGACATAAAGGCAGTTCTATTTTAAGGTTAAGAGAGTAAAAAAAGGGTTGACGAACGACAAATTCTGACAAGCCGGAACGGCTTGCAAGCTGATGCAGGCGGTCACTTGGGGGTTCTGTCCCTGTGCATGCCTCTACCAGGTGTTGAAAAATTTCAGTTGCTTATGCAGTGTTAAAATTCGGCTTAAAATACCAGTACTCATGAAACTCTGGCTTTTTACCTGTCGCAGAATATTGCCATCAGGTCGACTTCGCAGCCGGTCTCTGATCTTTGCTCCAAGTCGCCTCATTTTTCCAAAGGGTATAAACTTTGTCGCAACGGAGTTTATACCCTTTGGTTGCTCTTTCTATTTTCAACAATCTACGGCACTTTCTCAAGCGCTTTTTTTGGTTTCATTCTCATAAAGGACAACGGGATAATCACCGTTAAGGATCACCTGCTCGCTGATAACGCACTCTTTCACATTGGACTCGGAGGGAAGTTCAAACATGACATCCAGCATGGCTTTTTCTATGACCGAACGCAACCCTCTTGCCCCGGATTTGCGTTTCATCGCCTCTTTGGCAATGGCGTTCAGGGCTCCCTCGGTGAACCGCAAACGGATATTTTCAAATTCAAACAGCTTCTCGTACTGCTTGGTCAGGGCGTTCTTCGGCTCACGCAGGATTCTGACCAGATCCTCTTCCTCCAGTTCTTCCATGGTGGCAATAACAGGCAGACGGCCGACCAGTTCCGGGATCAGACCGAACTGAAGCAGATCTTCGGACTGAACGGAAGCCAGAATTTCTCCCACCTTTTTGTTGGTTTTGCCCACCACTTTGGCGCCGAAACCGATGGATTTCGTACCGGTCCTTCTTTTAATAACTTTTTCCAGACCGACAAAGGCGCCGCCGCAGATAAAAAGGATATTTGAGGTATCAATCCTTACATAATCCTGCTGGGGATGTTTTCTGCCGCCTTTGGGCGGCACACTGGCCACTGTACCCTCAATTATTTTCAGCAGTGCCTGCTGGACGCCTTCACCGGATACATCCCTGGTGATGGAGGCGCTGTCGGATTTTCTGGCGATCTTGTCTATCTCGTCGATATAGACAATGCCCCGACTTGCCCTTTCAATGTCATGGTCTGCTGCCTGGAGAAGATTTACCAGAATGTTTTCCACATCCTCGCCCACGTAGCCGGCTTCCGTCAATGTAGTTGCATCGGCGATGGCAAAGGGAACATTAAGAATTTTGGCCAGGGTCTGGGCCAGAAGCGTCTTGCCGCTGCCGGTGGGGCCGATGAGGATGATGTTGCTTTTCTGCAGCTCAACATCGCCCTCTTTGTTGGTATATTTAGACTCAACACGTTTATAATGATTATGCACGGCAACCGACAGGATGCGTTTAGCCAGATCCTGGCCAATAACATACTGATCGAGATGGGTCTTGATTTCCCGCGGCTTCAATATAGTGCCGTCACCCTGTTCCTCGAGATCATGGAGACGGTCTTCACTGACTATTTCATTGCACAGATCTATGCACTCATCACAGATATAGACATTGGGTCCGGCAATAAGTTTTCTGACCTCGTCCTGGCTTTTTCCGCAAAAGGAACAGATCACATCAATATCATTATGGTCATCTGCCATAATTATACCTCCTCGTCAACGTTTTCCCGCTTGCCCAGAACCTTGTCAATCAGACCGTATTCCTTGGCCTCCGAAGCGCTCATGAAATAGTCTCTTTCGGTGTCATTGCGGATTTTTTCAAGGGCTTGGCCTGTATGATGAGCAAGAAGCCTGTTCAGATCTTCCCGCATCCGCAGGATCTCACGGGCATGAATGTCGATATCCGAGGCCTGTCCCTGATAACCGCCCATGGGCTGATGAATGAGAATCCTCGAGTTCGGCAGGGCATACCGTTTGCCCGGGGAACCTGCCGCCAGGAGAAAAGCACCCATACTTGCCGCCTGCCCCATGCAGAGCGTGGCAATATCACTTTTAATATACTGCATTGTGTCATAAATTGCCAGTCCTGCCGTAACAACGCCTCCCGGAGAGTTGATATAAAAAGTAATATCCTTGTCAGGGTCTTCCGCTTCGAGAAAGAGCAACTGGGCAATGATAACATTGGCGACATCATCACTCACCGCCCCGCCGAGAAAAATAATTCTTTCCTTTAACAGACGAGAGTAAATATCATAAGCCCGCTCACCTCTCGGGCTTTGCTCAACAACTACTGGAATCAAATTCATTCGGTGGCTCCTGCTTGTTCTGATTCATTACCGGCAGCTTGAACCGGTACTTTCGTTACAACGGCATTTGCGCGCAAGAACTCAAGGATTTTTTCACTTAGGAGTTCATTCATGAAAGGCAGCAGTTCATTGCGGCTGCGGAAATATTTTTTCACCTCGTCAACCGGCATGCCATACTGGGTGGCAATCCTCTCAAAACCCTTGTTGATATCTTCGTCACTGAGTTTGATCTCTTCAGTTTCGGCAATTTTCTTTAAAATAAAATCACCGCGCACTCTTTTTGCTGCGGCATCTTTATAATCATTCACCAGTTTTTCCTGATTCATACCGGCGGACTCAAGGGTGAGGCCCTGTTTCTGCAGGTGATCCTCCAACTGCTTGATCTGCTCATTCACCTCATAAGCAACAAGCTTGTTCGGGACTTCAAAATCATGCTTTTCCAGAAGCTTCAGCATAACTTTGTCTGTCAGGTCACCGGTCTGCGCATCGCTTCGCTGTTTCTCTAACTTTTTGCGCAGATGATCTTTCAAGGAGTCAAGAGTTTTGAACTCTTCTCCCACATCCTGGGCAAATTCATCATTAACATCGGCAAGAACACGCTCCTTTATTTCCTTCACATTGATCTTGAATTCCACCTTTTTCCCGGCAAGAATAGGATTGGCTAAAGAGAGGGGAAATTCCACGATCCGGCTTGCCTCCTCACCTTTTTTCAGACCAAGACAGGCGTTTTCAAAATCCTCGCCATTGCGACCGGAACCGACTTCAACGGAATAATTTTCCGCTTTCACCTGCTTAAGTGCTTCGCCAGTTTCATCAAAACCCTGAAAATCGACCACCACAAGGTCACCGACAACAATGCCGCGATCATCAATATTGCGAAGCGGCGCCAATTCCTTGCGCAGAGACTCAATCTCCGCCTCAACCGCCTCGTCGGTCACGATGATTTCAGGCATTTCCACTTCAATGCCCTTATACTGCCCGAGCTCAAACTGGGGCTTTACATCGATTTCGGCTTCATAGACAAAGGTACCGTCATCGGCAAATTTGTGACTCTTGATTTCAGGATGTACAACCGGTTTATAATCGATCTTTTCCAGGGCGTCAAAATAGGTATCCTGAACCAGTTTCTCTCCCACTTCCATTTTAATCTTCTCGCCGTATCCTTTTTCAAGCACTTTTCTCGGCACCTTGCCCTTTCTGAAGCCCTTGATCGATACCTCAGCCTTCAATTCCTTATAGGCATCTTCAATTTTTTTTGAGACAATGTCTTCAGGAACAACAATCTTCAGTGTTTTTGTGAGAGAGCTTACATCTTCAACGCTGACCTGCATATGGTACCTTCCTTTCTAATATGAAAATTGTATTTGCATCAGTTATGATTGAAAAACACAAAAGGCAAAGGTGCTGAACAAAATTGCCCTTTGCCTCAACCTTTCACTTGGCTCCTGCCTGGTGCGAGAGGGGGGATTTGAACCCCCACACATGTAATGCGCTAGATCCTAAGTCTAGTGCGTCTACCAATTCCGCCACTCTCGCGTGCTTGAAAAATAAACAACTTTAGCAATACAGTCAAGACCGGTAAAACTTTTATAATAATCACCGATTTTCGCGGGAGTCATAACCGACACAGCCACTAACGTTTGCCATTGCCATGTCAACTGAACCGCAAGGTCAAATTTGTACCATCGAGCCAGGGAAGTTCCTGCGGCAAATTCTGCCAGGCGACG
>JAHIVT010000040.1 GCA_018816555.1 Pseudomonadota bacterium | reverse complement strand
CCGTTATGACATGGTGGTGCTGGATGAGCTGACCTATCTGCTCACCTATGGCATGGTGGATGAGGCGGAGGTGCTTGACCTGATCAGAAATCGTCCTGCCGGCCTGCATCTGGTTATTACGGGCCGCGATGCCGGTGAGAAGCTTGTGGACGCCGCTGACCTGGTGTCAGAGGTGCGGATGATCAAGCATCCCTATGCGGCAGGGGTGATGGCGCAGAAGGGGATTGAATTTTAGGCACCCTTTAGCCTGCTTGGTTGCTGCTGCCGCCACGGATGATGGCCAGCGGTGTCTGGAAATTGAGGGAGGCAAGATCTTTTCCCTCTATCAGGGCCTGGCCGAGCATGGCGCCGAAGCGGCTGGCCTCTTCCAGCTGATTTTTTTCATGGCCGTACCTGGGGTAATACCTGCCGATAAATTTCGATCTCTCCGGAGATCTGCCTGCAATTTTCATGAATACGCCAATGGTGCGCCAGGGCTCGCGGCTGGGATGGGTAAAGACAATGCGATTGACCACGGATGCCCCTTTTTTATTCAGCAGGGCACGCAGGCCGATCAGGTGCATCCGCCAATAGCCCCGGCAGGAAATGAGGGAGATCACGGTCTGGTTTGCAAAAAGAGTGCTGCCGTCGCGGTCGAGAAGTGACAGGACCGGGCCGCTAGGCTGATACGACCAGGTGGGTCCGGCGAGGATTATGAGATCAAACCGGCCCTTGCATTTATCTGACAATGGTGCTATGGGAATGCGCTTTCGGAAAAAGGTGAGCAGCATCATGATCACTGTTGCCCGGATTGATCCAAACGGAAAGCGCAGAGGCTTCACCGGGCGCAGTCTTTCGATGGTTACCGTTACCCCGGCGGATTCCAGCCCGTTTGTCAATCTGGCCAGCAGGTTACTCGTCTGACCGCTTAAGGAATAGCAGATAATTAATATTTTCTTTGCTGCAGTTGTCTCCATGAGGCTCCATTTTACCTCATGAAAAGGAATTTTTCATTATGGAAAAGATCTCAGATGTCATCATCATCGGAGCCGGTATTTCCGGTCTTTCCGCTGCCCATTTCATCAAAAAATTAGCCCCTTCCCTTGAGGTCACGCTCCTTGAGGCAAGTGCGCGGGCCGGCGGGGCGATCCAATCATTCCATCAGGACGGTTTCCTGGCTGAATGGGGTCCCCACGGTTTTCTGGACAATGCGGAGGAAAGCAGAGAAATTCTGGAAGATACAGGCCTTTACAGTGAGGCCCAGCAGGCGCCCTTAGGTGATTTCCACCGCTATGTCTGCCATGGGGGCAGGCTGGTGCAGATACCGCAGAAACCAAAGAAGATTCTTTTCACCCCGCTGCTGCCTTTCTGGGGTAAACTCCGGGTGCTTGGAGATCTGTGGATCAAACCCGACCCAAAAGACCAGACTCTCGGGCAATGGGCCGGCCGGCGATTCGGCAGGAGTGTGCTGCCTTTGATTGATGCGGCGGTGACCGGCAGCTATTCCGGTGATTACAACCTGCTCAGTATTGATTCGGTCATGCCGGGTTTGCGTAAGCTCGAATGCGAGCATGGCTCGGTCATCCGCGCCATTATCCGCAAGATGAAAGAGAAGAAGGGTTCCATTAAGAAAAGGCTGCCTGCCATGAACAATTTTCCCCAGGGGCTTGATCGTCTGGTGGAGGTGCTGGAGCAGGGGGAAAATATTGTCTTTGAAAGCGGCGTAACCGCTATCAAAAGAGAGAATGGCCATTGGCGGATCACCACGGCAAAAGGGGTGTTCTCGGCCAAAAATATGGTGATGGCGCTGCCGGTGAACAGCGGCCTGAAGATCCTGTCGGCCATAAAGAAGCCGCCGCTCGCCCAGATTCCCGTATCGCGAATCTGCAACGTGGTGCTGGGTTTTGCTGACAGCGCCAAGGTGCCCTATGGTTTCGGCTATCTGGCGCCGGAATGCGAGAAGCGTTTCACCCTTGGAGTATTATTCTCCTCCCATATGTTTCCCAATAGAGCCCCGGCGGGCAAGGTGCTGATGGAGGCCCTGGTGGGCGGCCGCAGGCATCCTGAGAGGCTGGAGCTATCCGACGAAGAAATCATCTCTTCGGTTTGCCAGGATATCAGGCAGCTGATGGAGCTGCCTGAAAAGCCGCTGTTTGCCAAAGTTCTGCGCCCGGCCAGCGCCATCCCCCAGCTGGAGATGGATCACCCGAAGATGCTTGCCTATAGGGCGGGCCTTGAGCAGGAAAATAAGGGGTTGTATATCTGCGGTTTCGGTTGGGACGGGGTAGGCATCAACGACATGGTGAAATCCGCCAGAAAGGCGGCGGTGGCAATCAGTGCCGGCGGCAGGGGCGAAGAGGCCGCTGCCGCGGTTAAACCTGTTTATTTCTGATACTTCCTAAAGAAATTTTTTCTCCAGTTTGTCTTCCAAAAATTCCACCTGCCGGCGGATACTGGTGTTCCGTATCCGCTTGTCGGTAATAACCCTGATGGAATGCACCACGGTTGAATGATCCCGGTTAAATGCCTTGCCGATATCGGCAAGGGGCATCTCCGTGTATTTGCGCGAAAGATACATGGCAATCTGTCTGGGAAAGGCCAGGGCCTGTTTGCGGGACTTTGATTGAAGTTCCGCAATGTCAATCTTGAACTGGGTGGCAATAAAATCCCGGATCACAACCGGTGAAAGCTGTCGGCTGTTGCCGAGGATGTTTGCCAGCGTTTCCTTTATCATGGTGAAATCAGGTGCAGCTTTCATGAGTGAGCACTGGGCCTTGAGGCTGATGATCGTGCTTTCCACCTGGCGGATGTCGCCTTTGATGTTTTCCGCCAGGTAGAGGATGTGTTCTTCGTTTAAATCCAGGCAATTGATAAGCGCTTTTCGGCGGATTATTTTTATTCTGGTTTCCAGATTAGGCGGGTTGATGGCGGTAATGATGCCGGAGGACAGCCTGGAACGGATGCCGGAATCGATATCCGGAATCTCCCGCGGCCCCAGAGAGCTGGTGAAAATAATTTTTTTACCGTTCTCAAGCAGAATATCAAGGGCTTCCGACAGTTCCGCCTGGGTTTTCAGCCGGCCGGCCAGCGTGTGGACATCCTCGATAAGCAGGACATCGCACTGTTTATGGTATTTGTTTTTGAAATGGGTCATGGTGTTGTTTTTAATGTTTTTGACCATTTCAGCCGTCAGTTGCTGTGCTGTGAGATAGTTAAGCCGGATGCCAGGCTTATGTCCGATGATGTGATGGGCGACAGCGTGGGTGAGGTGACTTTTGCCCAGCCCTGTTCCCGCTTTCAGATAAACACAGGAGCCAACGGTGGAATCATTCATGGCAATATCCGAGCAGGCGGAATGGGCCATGATATTGCAGCTGCCGACAATGAATTCGTCAAAGGTGAAACGGGGGTGCAGCGTTCTTATTGATGACTTCACCTTAGGAATATCAGGCAGCCGCATGGGTTCATTGGGAGCGGGGGCGGCAAGAAGCGATTGCGATGCACTGCTGCCGTTGTTTGCCTTAAAAACAATCCGCACGTCACTTTTCCCAAGCAACTGAAGGGATTCCTGTATTGTGCCGAGATATTTCTCCGCTACCCAGGTGCAAAAAAAAGTATCCGGACAGGCAACTTCAAGGGTGCTGTTGTCGTTCTCTTTTGCGGATAATGGGTTAATCCAGAGTGAATATGCGCTTTCTGGGAGTTTTTCTGCAAGAATTTCTTTAATCTTGTGCCAGAGCATGATTGGTCCTGCAATATGTGGAATTTGGAATAATTAAAAGAAAAAGGATTAAGATCATATTAAGAGATCGTTTTGATTCTGTTAGCTTGTATAAAAAAAAACCGTCTCCTGTCAAAGACGGTTATCCCCGATTTTTAAAAATAAAAGACCAAGTTATCAACAGTCTTTGTTCCCTTGCAAGACGCGGAAACAGAAGAGGGGTACCTCTAACGGGCTATAAAAACGCACTTTTTAACCCCATTGGTTGAAAGCCCATAAAATAAGGGGATAGTCGCTTTTGCTGGAGCTTTTTTTGTATTTAATTGATCTCTGAATGTTCACTTTTTCTCATCAATTCTCTTATTTCCTGTTAAATGCTCGTTTTTTTGCTAACTACCCGAGACTTCATGGGGAAATAATTTCGGGTATTTTTCTGCCAGGAAGTCGGGGGGGAAATGCCGATTGTCAAGGGGGAAAATAGCTGTTTGCACTGTTGTTAAAGGTGTTACTCTGTCTCATCCATTGTCTCATCGCTACGGGGATGCTGGGTGGATTGGCTAAGGGATTAGCGCAGTGCGTCGATAATTTATTTGGCGCTGTGGGTGATTTGACCTGAAAATCAATAGAGATGAATGAAAAAAATATTACAGGACAATTTACTAAATGAGGCTGGGAATGTGGTCCTTGCCGCGTGGGGTACGTTTAGTACAGTGTTTCAGGGGCATCACCGACCTCATTTGTGCAAGAAATGAAAATAACTTAATGGCGCATAATGAATTTGTTAGTTCTCTTAGAGGGTGATAACTGTTCATGAGGTACGCATCCCCTTTTTTTTTGCCTGCAGCGCCGGGCAGGTCCCCCATGGCTGATATCCGCTAGATCGCATTGCGCATTCCCTCTCTGTCAGGGGTAAGGAATACAAAACCCCAGATATCGTAACCTGTTCAAAAGGTCATGACCACATCTCAGATTCATTTCGTTACCGTTGAAGTGGTTCAAATACCCGAAGCTTTACACTCATCATGCCCAAGCGCTTGCCTCCGTCAGGGGACTTTTATGAATGGTTCCTGCAAAGCCTTCCCTGAGTGTAATTGTTAGATCGACAGGCAATTCCCTTGCTGAAAAGCGGATATAGCAGGGGTTGGCAAAATAAAAGGAAAACAACCTTGATAAAGGGCTACAAATTTGTCATTATGCGACATTCAATAACAGGATAGTGTCCGGCTGTCTTCTCCACGTTTCCAGCCGGAAGGGATGCTGTTGCCAATGGGAAAGAAACGGAGGTGCTGTATGTGTTTATGCCAATCCCGGAAAATTGTTTCTGCTGGAGATTCAAGAAGTTATAAGTCTTATACCCTGAGTAATTATCGTAACATTGAGCAGATTGCGCGACTCAGTGAAGATCAGAAATTTGCCATAGATGTGGTTGCCAGGGTCCTGCCGTTTAAAACAAACAACTATGTGGTCAATGAGTTAATCGATTGGGACAATGTGCCCGATGACCCGGTTTTTATCCTGAATTTTCCCCAGAAAGGGATGCTTATTCCCCGCCATTTCGATCAGATGGCAAAACTGGTCAGCAGCGGCGCTGAAAAAAGTGAAATTACCGCCTGCGCCAATCAGATCCGCCTGGAGTTGAATCCCCACTCCGCCGGCCAGATGGAGCACAACCGTCCGCTGCTGAACGGTAAGGTGCTGTCCGGCATGCAGCATAAATATAAGGAAACGGTGCTCTGCTTCCCAAGTCAAGGCCAGACATGTCATGCCTATTGTACTTTCTGCTTCCGCTGGCCACAATTTATCGGGGTGGAAGAACTGCGTTTCGCCATGCAGGAGGCAGAGCAGCTCGTGCAATACCTGAAGGTGCATCCGGAGGTGACGGATGTCATCCTGACCGGGGGCGATCCGCTTATCATGCGAACCAAGGCCATCTCTGCTTATCTGCGCAAACTGATTACCGCTGACCTGCCGCATCTGAAAACAATTCGTATCGGCACAAAAGCGCTGACCTACTGGCCCCAGCGTTTCATCAACGACTCCGACTCGGATGATTTGCTGCATCTCTTTGATGAAGTCGCGGCTGCCGGGAAGCATCTGGCCATCATGGCTCATTTTAACGCCCCGCAGGAACTTGAAACCGAAGTGGTGCGCAATGCGATTTGCCGCATTCGTTCAACCGGAGCTGTGATTCGCACCCAGTCCCCGCTGCTCAGGCATATTAATGATAAAGCGGAGAGCTGGATTTCCCTGTGGAAGAAACAGGTCAATCTTGGCTGCGTACCCTATTATATGTTTGTGGTGCGCGATACCGGAGCTCACCATTATTTCGGTGTTCCCCTGGCCAGGGCCTGGAAAATTTACCGAGCAGCCTATAAACAGGTGAGCGGCATTGCCCGCACTGTGCGTGGACCCAGTATGTCAGCCATGCCGGGGAAGGTGCAGGTGCTGGGGGTCAGCGAGGTGCGAGGTGAAAAGGTTTTTGTCCTGCAGATGCTCCAGGGCCGGAATCCGCAATGGGTGGCGCAGCCCTTCTTTGCCGCCTTTGATGGGCAGTCAACCTGGCTTGACGAACTGCAACCGGCTTTTGATGAAGACCGCTTCTTTTTTGAAGACGAACTGGACCATTTGCAGGGCAGAAATATCTCACCTGTTTCTGCTGTGAATTGACTGAGCCGTTGTAAAAAAATAACTGTAACCTCGCATAGGATGGAACAGCTTAAGGGGCCGCAACGAAATTGTCAGAGATGTAAATGGATATCTCGCAAAGCCCTCTAAATGATCACAATACGCTGCCCTGCCGACCGCATCACTTGCGGGAAAACCGCTCACCAGAATGGCCTTCTGGTCCGGCCACCCCCTGCCCCGATGTTTTTCATGAAAAACTATTTTCCCATAAAACCGTATCGGGCAAAAATCTCCTGACCCTGTTCTGATGAAGCCAGCTCCATAAAACGGCGGGCAATATCCGGATAGGGAGAAAAGGTGAGCAGGCCGAGAACGAGCCTTTGGGACGGAGCAATCCCGTCGTCCAGGGGCAGTTCATCCATGTATGGGCGGTTTTCATCCCATACTGAGGTGGCATGCCAGTTGAGCGCCAGATCAGCATTCTTATCCAGGATAGCCTTGACCATTCCTTTGGAATCGGTGGTGAGAAAAAGAGAATTGTCCAGGGCCTCCTGATAAATGCCAAGCGAGCTCAGGATCCGCTTTGTCTCCTGGCCGATGCTGCCGTTTTCCGCTGAGCCGAGCACGACCCGGTATTGTTTGCTGGTCAGGTTTTTTACGTCAGGGGTGATATGCAGCGGGTTGCCTTTCTGGACGATCAGGGCCGCGCGGTTATAACCGACTGCTACCGTCTCTTTTACCAGTCCTTCAGCAATGCAGGTTTTGATGTATGATTCCGAGCCGGGGAGAAAAAGGTCACCAACCCTGTTCGCCTTAATGCTGCTGAGCAGTGAACCAGTGCCCTGCTTGGTGATCTTGATGGTGCAGTTTTCCTGCTGTTCGATGATTTTTGCTATTTCCTGCACAGGCATGATCATTGTAATGCCGCAGTAAATGAGCAACTCCTTGCTTGTTTCCTGCTTTGCCGCCTTCTGGCAGCCGCTTAACACAAAGATGCCCGCCAGTAAAAGGAAAAGAAATTTTTTCATAATGGGTAAACCCTGATACTTCATCGGTAATTGAGGGATTCTGCGGTAAGTCTCTATCCTTGTAATGATGATATAGAGTATCAATCTAAACCGCAATTTATTATTTTTCGGCAACAATTGCGGGTTTGAGCTGGTGCGAAATAATGGAGGGGATAATTAATAAGGGTTATCGTTTGCGAAATGTCTTTGTCGGTATTACCTTGTTAAGTAAAAAGTGAAATTCTTTGCGGACAAGGAGACACGATAGACATGCAGAGTCAAAAAATAGAAGAACATTTTATTGCGGAAAAGCCCTTTTATCTGCCTCAGAAAAATGAACTGGCGGTGGCCCTTGCCGCTTACGGCAATGGTCTGCCCTTGCTGCTCAAAGGACCGACAGGCAGCGGCAAGACCAGGTTCATGCAGTTTCTGGCCTGGACGATAAAGCGGCCCCTTATCACCGTGTCCTGTCATGATGACCTGTCAACCAGCGACCTGGTTGGCCGCTATCTGATCAGGGGGGGAGAAACCTTCTGGCTTGACGGACCGATGACCCTGGCCGTGCGCCATGGCGCCATCTGCTATCTTGATGAGGTGGTTGAGGCAAGAAAGGATACCACGGTGGTCATCCATCCCCTGGCCGACGACAGGCGTCAGCTCGCTATTGAGAAAAGAGGCGAGTTGCTCACAGCGCCTAAGGAGTTCATGCTGGCCGTGTCTTATAATCCCGGATACCAGTCAGTCCTCAAAGACATGAAGCAGTCCACCCGGCAGCGGTTTGTGGCGTTGGAACTCAATTATCCCCCCCCTGAGCTTGAATCGGAAATCATCCGCCATGAGGCCGGAGTGAAGGAGCCGTTGGCCCATTCCCTGGTGCGGATAGCGGCCATGACCAGGGGCTTGAAGGATTCCGGCCTGCAGGAGGGCGCAAGTACGCGGCTGCTGGTGCATGCCGGGCTGTTGATCAGGGAGGGAATCGCTCCCCGGGAGGCCTGTCACGGGACCATCACCGAGGCCCTGACGGACGACCGTGAGCTGGTCGGGGCAATTGATGAAATGATCAGTTCGGTTATCTGAGGGGGATGGCATGGCGAGAGTCACCACCGCATTAAGCCTGCAGCAGATTATCCCGGACAATCAGCTGAACGAGTGGGAACATGAGGAGCTGATCGAACAGCTGGCTGCCTATGACGCCCAGCTGGAAAGGGCGGTGCTGGAGCAGATCGCCGTCATCTGGCCGGTCAGCCATGCCCTGTGCTTTGCCTTCCTTGGACAGCTGCATAACGGGTTGCACTGCCTGGAGCCAAAAGAACTTGCTGCATGGGTGAAAGGGATCTTGCATGTCTATGAGGCAGATGGGCTGCGGGCGGCGCGCCTCTATATGTCTGATGTGGAAAATAATTTTCTCTGCCGGCTGCGGGGTGAGAGCGGGCTTGCCTTTGCCGGTGCTCAGGGAAGGCTTGTTCCCTATATCCGTGGCCTATCCGGCCGCAGTCTCCAGCTTGAGCCGTCGGCCTCGGTGGCAACCGATACCTCAACCATTTTTCTGCCCCGGGATGTCAGCTTCTACCGGGACCATACCGGTAATTTCCAGGTTTATAAGCTGCTGGCCACGTACCAGTGGGGGTTTATCAGTCAGGATCTGTACTGCCAGAATCAGCTCCGGTCCGCCTCCATCCATATCCCCGGGGACGGGCAACAGGGCACAGAAGGGGATCGTGATGATATCCTGGCCCGGTTTTTTAATACCTTTGCCAATCAGCAACTGGCACAGGACATTTATCACCTGCTGCAAACGCTGCGGGTTTCCGTTTTCTTGCAGCAAGAGTATCCCGGCCTGATGCGCGACCTTAAGCCATTTTTTGCCCTGCTGCTGAAAAAGCGTCCGGATATTCATCAGCTGATAGGCGTCAGTTATCTGCTGGAGAAAATAAGACAGTGGTTGCTCGGTCAGTTAAGCGGCGACAAGGTCAGCGAACTGGGCGTCCATCCCCATCTCAGGACTATTGTGGATGCCGCCTGGAGCGGACAGGCGGGCAATGGGGATATCTTCATGGTCACCAGAAGTTTTTATGATGCCTACTGCCGTGATGACACGGCATACGAGCAGTTGCCCCCGCTTCTCTTCCAGGGAGAGTTCCGGCCCCGGGAAGCGCACCGTGCCCGCCTGGTCAGACGGGAAAGCAACAGGCAGAAATTCATCGAGGCCCTTGCCGCCATTCTGCCGCCACAGGCAACCGCCGAAAAAGCTGCTGAGTCGGAAAATGAGCCACAGCCACTTGCTGCCAATGTGGTGGAAAACGGCGCCAATATTACCCCGGCCGGTCACGATACAATGAACAAAGCGGAACCAGATCAACAGCCGGCTGAGGAACCGCGCTTTATCTGTCTGGATGATGAGCATCTTGTACTGCCGGAAGAGCTGCGGGAGTTAGCCCGGGAGATCGAGGAAGATCTTGGTTCGCTGCCCTCTTTTTATATCTCCAGCGCCAGCTAGCGAGCGGGAGGGCAAAGTAAAAGTCCGGTAAAAGGCCCGCAGCAGGAGGAAGGAGAGGGGTTGCAGGGTGGCCTGCTTTATGATGAATGGGATTTCCGCCGGCAGGGGTTTCGCAAAAACTGGTGCCGGTTGAACCTCAAGCGGCTGCATGCTGTCAAGGGAACTTTTGTCCGCAACACCCTGGAAAAATACCGGGGACAGATCATACAGCTGAAGCGGCAGTTTGAGATGCTGCGCACGCAACATCTTTTTGTCGGTCGGCAGCGGGACGGGGAAGATGTGGATCTTGATGCCCTGACCGAGGCCTATGCGGATATCAGGGCCGGGCAGGTGCCTTCGGAGCGTCTTTATGTCCGGCTGCAGCGTGACCAGCGGGATATTGCCGCCCTCTTTCTGGTGGACATGTCTTCTTCCACGGAAGGGTGGGTGGGGACCGCCCTGAAGGAATCCCTGGTGCTGCTCAGCGAGGCCCTGGACTCTCTCGGGGACCGGTATGCCATTTATGGTTTTTCCGGCATGCGCCGCACCCGCAGCGAGATTTATCACATCAAGGAATTTGCTGAGCCCTACACGGATGAGATCAGGGGGCGCATTGCCGCCATTGCCCCGGTGGATTATACCCGCATGGGCCCTCCTATCCGGCATTTCACCGGGGTGCTGTCCAAGGTGGACGCCAAAGTGCGGCTGTTGATCATTCTGACCGACGGCAAACCGGAGGACTATGATGATTACAAGGGGGAATATGCCATTGAAGACACCCGACATGCCCTGATCGAGGCCAAGAACGCGGGAATTCATCCCTTTTGCATCACCATCGACTGGGAGGCCCAGGATTACATGGGCCATATGCTCGGGGAGATCAATTATACCTTTATCAATGATGTCAGAAAGCTGCCCCTGCGCGTGCCTGAGATTTACCGCATGCTAACCAGCTGAGCCAGGGGCAGTATTGCCTGGCTAGCTCTTAATCATCCTCAACCATATAGCCCTTCAGCTTTTCCAGCAGAGAGTCGGGCAGTGCTTCCTTGTAGAGGAAGGCCTGGGCCTCTTCACCGGTTATCTGCTGTTTGACCTCAACTGGCAGTGCGCGCAGTATGGCCATTCTCTCTGGATCAGGTTTTTCCTTGCGGGGGCCGACTTGCTGCATATTTTTTCTCCGGAAGTGAATGTTTTAAAAGGTAATAATTCGGTACCCTTGCTCAATGAATTTACCCATTGACGGATGACCGGATATGTGGCCCACCAGGGGCAGACCTTCCTGTTCCACCGCCTCCGTGACCTTCAACTTGGCAGAGCAGGCCTTGCATACGGCGACAATGAGGCCTTTCGCCTTGGCCTGCTGGTAGAGCGGGGCCAGGAAATGGTCTTCCTGGCTCATGACGGGTATCAGTTTCACCGCTTCCCCTTCAATGACAATGCTGCCCTCCAGACCCCGCTCCTGCAGATCGAGGGCGTTGAGCAGCACGTGGATAAAACAGAGGGGATCACCGCGGAAGGCAAAGAGCACGATTTTTTCGCCTGGAGTTGTCAAAGTATTATCCTCCCCGGACCTTAGTCAATCAGATTGGCAGGGCCGAAATACTCCCTGCCATGCTTGCAGACCGGACATTTTTCAGGGGGTTCGGTCCCTTCATGGATGTTGCCGCACTTGCTGCATTTCCATTTGATGGGCTCGTCTCTTTTGTAAACCGTGCCATTCTCCACCATTTCCAGCAATTGCTGATAACGGTCCCGATGGTGTGCCTCAACCCTGGCAATCTGCCGGAACAGGAAGGCAGCCTCCATGTTCCCCTCTGCCTCAGCCTGCTCGGCAAAGGTGGGATACATGTCGGTGGTTTCGTAATTTTCGCCTTTTACCGCCTCCTTGAGGTTGGCGATTGTGTTGCCAATGCCGTGCAGCAGCTTGAACTGGTCCTTGGCGTGCTGCATCTCGTTTATGGCGGTCTCTTCAAAAATGGCGGCAATGTAGTGATATCCCTCTTTCCTGGCAACCTTGGCAAAATAGTCATATTTGTTACGGGCCTGGGATTCTCCGGCAAATGCTGCCTGCAGGTTTTCTTCGGTTTTGCTCATCTTTTGTTCCTCCAGTCATTTATGGATAGAGTTGAATTGATCGGTAAGCTGGTCATATTTACCTGGCAATGGTGCGGATATACAAGGTTTTTTCGTTAAGATTATTCAATAATACTGCCTGGATGTCAATAAATGTGCAAATTTTTATTTCCGGAAAAACGCGTAATCTGCCTCATCCCGGCGCAGTCCCGTTCAGGTGGACAGCAGCAGAATGGCGCCGCAGGCCAGAATCAGACCAATGACCTGTTTGAGGGTAATAGGCTCCCGCAGAAAGATAACGGCCAGCATAACGGTGATAAGTGGGTAGAGGGCGGTCAGACCCACAACGATGGAGATTTTTCCTTTTTGGGCCGCAGCGAAGAAGAACAGGGTGCCGGTCATGCCGGCAATACCGGTGAGCACGGCAAACAGAATACCCCTGGGGTGGTGCTGCAGGTTGAATTTAATTAAAAAGAGGGTGATCAGTCCAACCAGGATAGCGCCGGCTACCTCATAGACCAAAGCGCTCTGGGGTGAAATATAGCTTACGGCAATTTTGGGGAAGAAGCCCCAAAAGCCGTAAATGATCATAGCCAGTAATGCCGACAGCAGCCAGTTGTCCATTTTTTCCCGTGATTAATTGCCACCTGAGCCCAAGATAACGCCACTGCCGCCATGATCCATATTTTTGGTGGTATCAGGGGTATAAATTGTCAGCTGATTGCCGTCACCACGCTGGATTGTGGTCCAGTCAAGGTGGGAATACCACATGCCGACCTGATTGCCGTCCTGGTCAAGGATGAACGCCCCATCGTACCTGTTGTTGAATCGGTAGCGATTGTCAATACGGCTCATCCAGGCCTTGAGCTGTTCGGAGGTGAGATTGATCTCTTTCCACAGGCTTGGCGTGAGCTGGTACTTTTTGTCTATGGCCATGATGGCCACCGGTTCCGCATCCGGGCCGATGTAATAGTAGTTGTAATTGTCCAGTACCTGTCCCGACTCGAAGATGTCATTGACCGCGAGCTTGAAATCCAGGCGGCCGTATGAACCGGTGCTGCAGGCCGTCATGATCGCACCCATTGCGGCAAGGAGCAGGACCAGCATGAAAGTTGTCGGTTTCATGAAAATTATCCGTAAATTTTGCATACATTGTCTCCTTTTCATTTGCTCACTCAGCGGGGACCGCAAAATTGGCGGTATTGCTTCCCCGTCATGATCTGTTAGGAGTAACTATAAAAATTATTATAAAAAAAACCATAGGAAGGTAAATTATCTTCCGCGGGGAAAAGAAGTTAACTGCTTGCCCTTTATGGCAGTTGGAGCATATAATGTACATATTTTTCAGGGCATATGTGATTAATGTTGAGCGGCCAGGTCGACCAGAGTTGCACCCCAGCCGCTTCTGTCCTCATGGGCCAGGCGGAAGGAGACAACCTCCGGCATCCGTTCCAGAATAGCGTGCACGGTGCGCAGCAGCGTCCCTGTGCCTTTGCCGTGAATGATGCGGACCTGCAGGATGTTGCGTTCCCGGCAGACCCGGATATACTCCGGCACCAGACTCTTCACATCGCGGGGATTGAAGGTGTGTAAATCAAGAATGCCGTCAATCGGCATGTCAATCGCTTCTGTTTCATCCATGGTGGAGTAATATATGGTTTTGTGGTTGTATCCGACTTTAGCCGGGTAATCTATTTTTTCCCCGGAAGGTAAACAATACAACGTTAGGAAGTCAATGAAAAGGGGGGGGAGACAAAAGAGCGAATTTACCGACCGCTTGAGTCCATGCTTCGAATAAAATGAAAACTATTATGATAATAATTGATAATTATTATCATAAATTATATTTTCCCGGTTCGACCACACTCGATGCACTAAAGGGAGCGCTTAAAATGGAAACAGATGAAAAAAATCAAAAAATACTTTTTCTTGGTTCAAACGTTAAGATCCGTAATCTGCCGATCAAGGAGGTGAGCCTGATTGAAGAGGGCAGCCTGCCGGCATACGGGTATAATCCAGGCGATTTTGTCGAACTGCTGGCCGGCAAGGTTGCCGTGGAAAACGGGCGGCTGGAACAGTGCCTGACCTGGCTGGCCTCCTATCTGACCAGCGGCAATCTGAGCCCGCAGATCACCACCATCACCTATGGCGATCAGAAGGATATTTTCCAGGTTTTCAGAAAAAGACAGCGACCGGAAATCGATAAGGACCACGGCTGGTTCATGGTGCATCAGATCCTGCCCTTTGCCGGGCGTGGTTCCGATGAGAAGGCACTGACCATAACCGACGAGAATCGCGAAAAATTGAGCGGCCATGATGGCATTATGATTGTTGATGACGGGGGGCGGCCTCCCCAGATCGCCGCGGAGCTGAAGGGGCTGAATCCTGCTGCCTGGGTCATTGCCATGGGCATCAGCGTGGCCCACTGGCTGGAATGGGCGGAACAGTTCGGCGAGAATTTTGTGCTTTTTGGCCGGCTGTCCGATCTGGAAACCACCCGTATGGAGATGGACAGTTCCGTGGTGTGGGAATCGATTGTGGCCATGTCCCTGCGGGCCTTGCGTTCACCGGAGGTTGGTATCTGGGATGCCCAGCGCGGTCGCTTCCGCTGCCATGTCATGATCGAGATGTTTCCCCACGGCCTGCTGTATGTCAGTCCGAAAAACGTTTTTTTCCGCCACAGGGAAGGGAGTCTGCCGGAAAAGAGTTCCCCTCGGCAGAAGGGGTCGGTTCCGGCATATGATACCCTGGTCACCTCCATGCTGGCCATGGATTTTATCCGCATGGGAGAGGTGGTCGCGGGCCGCAGTTTTTTCTGCGACTTTTCCAAAAGGACCCTGTTGAACTGGCAGCTGCTCTATGATCACGGCTACTATTTCAATGAGTCGCTGGAGTTGCCGAATCTTGATTTTACCTCAACCTTTCCCAATGGCGCCCCCTGCTCCTTTCTTGATTACAATGACCCCTGTTTTGTCGAACTTCCCGGTTTTTCCGCAGAATTTGACAAGAGTCTGGAACTTGTTTCCGCCCAGGAGTGGAACAAGGGAAAAATGGCCGGCCTGCGTTCCTTCTTTTCCCAATCCGGCTGTAATTCTTCCCATCATATGGCCATGCGGGCGGGTGCGGTGCCCCCCGGTTACATGGATATTATTCTGGAGGTGCTGCATTATCTGAAGGAAGAGGTCAGTCGGAAAAGCGGTTTTGAGAATCTGCGCATGTTCAATGTCGGCCATCTGCGCACCACCGATCCGGCGGAAATCGGCCCGGTGCTCACCCTGCAGTCGGTCATGGACTCCTATGTCAGCAAAGAGAGCTTTCAGCGTCCCCTCTGTATCGGCGTTTTCGGGCCCCCGGGCTCCGGCAAATCCTTTGCCGTGAAAGAGGTGGCCAAGGTGATCGGCAGGAAATTCGACCGGGATCCCTTTGATTTCTTTGAGTTCAATCTGACCCAGTTTGCCGAGCCGGATGAGATCAATTCGGCCATTGATCTGGTTCGCGCCTCGGTTGCCAAGGGCAAGGTGCCGATCACCTTCTGGGATGAGTTTGACTGCCGTTACGGTGGACATGAATTCGGCTATCTGCGCTACTTTCTTCCTTCCATGCAGGATGGGGTGACCTATGTACATGGCATTCCCTATTATATCGGCCGCTCTATCTTTGTCTTTGCCGGAGGGGTCAAGACAAGCTGGCTGGCCATGGAGGAGATGCTGAGCAAAGTCACACCCCAGGAGCTGCAGATGACCAAAACCCTGAAGATTCCCGACTTCATGAGCCGCCTGCGGGTTGTGCTCGATATTGACGGCATAGAAATCGGTGAGGAGCTGCTGCGCGATTCGGCATCCCCTGCTGAGCTGGAGGAGTTGCGCCGGATCCTGTTGAAAAGGGCCTTTATCATCGCCCACCAGATGGATACACACTGGAAAAAGGCGGCAAGAAAAACCTCGGGTTTGCTGTTGCGCCTGCTCATTGCCCAATACAAATTTGGAGCACGCTCCATTGAGGCGGTCATCGAGGCAAGCCGCGCCGCCGACCGCCTGGTCTATGGACTGCCGGAACTGATCGGTCCGTCCGGGGCGCGAATTCATGCCGACTGGCGGGTTGATCTGGAAAGACGTATCGATCAGGTCAGGAAAAAACAGGGACTGCGTTCCGTGTGGTAGGCCGGGCCCAGAGGGCAGCCATGCGCCCAGGGAAAGTCTTCTCCTTTTCCTGAAAAATTGATGGTTTCGTAAAGTCTCATCGCCGAATTTTCGTGACGACAAATCATGAAGTTATCATGCACTGTACGGCTGTCGCGGGGGTTTTGCGAGACAGTCAAAAAATTGTATTGATGAATTGGTCCAGATAAGGTATAAAAATCACTTCTTCAAACAAAGCACCCGTAGCTCAGCTGGATAGAGTGCCGGACTACGAATCCGTAGGTCGCACGTTCGAATCGTGCCGGGTGCGCCAGTAAATTCAAGCCCTTAGCTCAATATGAGTTAGGGGCTTTTTTTGTTGTACATTTCGGTTGCCGAACTGTTGCCGATTGATCCTATGTTCTATATGCAGGAAAGTTCGGACAGGGCAGGCTGGAGAAAAAGGGAGTTGTCAGACGTGGATGTGCCGGGATGAAGAAAAGCCCGGCCTGGTTCAATGAGTTTTACGGCAGATTTGGTGGGGTCGCTCATGAGGGGTGATTGTGTCTCTCACCCGTCGGCGGTACCGATATAATGGCGTGCCGCAGAAGAATCTGCGGCACGAAAATGATCATAAACTGTGAACATCCCTGAATGAATCAGCCCTTTCCCTGGTCAAGAGGCTTCCCAATAAATAATGGCTGCAATTGGTAAATTGTCCCGACTTACAAAACAGCTCTACATAATATGGAAAGGGGATATAAACTCCGCCCAGCCTTCTCATGCATTGCGAATTGCACTCTGTCCAGAACGGGCATCGTGACTCGTTGTTTTCGGAGAAATGAGCCATATTGTTGGTCTCCCAGTTTGTGTGCAGGAAGGTGGGCGATACGGTTATTGTTTTATCGTTTCTTCCTTGCTAAAGAAGTATATTGATATAGTAATGACGTAAAAAATATCCGGATGGTTCCCGTAATAGTTTTGATTTCCAAAAAAAAATGAATGGATAGGACGCGAGGGAGATGAGAACGTTTTCAATCCTTGCACTTTTTGAGCAAAGTTGGCCGGCGCTGATTCGATTATTCCTCCAATGGAAGAAGGCTGAATAATTAATTGTGGCGAAGAACAAGTCGAAAATAGACCAGGCAGTTGCCTGGGTCTTCACTTTATGCAGAATAGCGATTGGAATTGTAGTGAGCAAAACGGGGTATGATCTGGCCAACGGAACTGGTTCGTTTGCTTATTATGAGTCCGACAACATCATGACCGGTGTTTTCGTCATGTCCATCGGCATCTATTTTGTCTTCACAGGCATCAGGCGACAATTTTTTTCAGATGAATAAGTGGTTGAAAAAACAGCGGTAAATGAATAGCATCAAGCGGTTTTGTAGTTTTCTGCCGAGGTGTTTCAGGCAAGTGGGCAGCCGTTCCGGTGCAGTGGCATTTCAATCGTCACCGTAGTGCCGTGGCCCGGTTTACTGGCAATGGTGATCTTGCCGTCATGGCCGTCGATGATTTTTTTTACGGAAAAGAGACCCAGGCCGCTGCCCTTGGCCATGTCCTTGGTCTGGGCGAGCCTTCTGAAAGGCTGAAACAGGCTGGGGATTTTCTCCGGCGGGATGCCCACCCCTGCATCCTTTACAATGATAACACACCTATCCCGCTCGCTTCGGAGTCGTATGTCAATGGCGCTGCTCTGTCCGCTGTATTTGACGGCGTTGGAGATAAGATTGTTTATGACCCGCTCCAGCCGTCTGGCATCGCCCCACACCAGACAGGGCTCCCCTTCATAGGTCAGGTGATGGCTGGTGACCATGGTTGCCTGCTTGGTGAGGATTGTTTGGAGCAGGCCGTGGAGATCCACCTCTGCCATGGAGAGCGCTCCATTACCGTCTTCCAGGTGTACGGTGTCGACCAGTTCGCCGATCAGTTCTTCAACCGCATCGGCCTGTTCGATGATGCAATTAAGCAGGGGCATCTTTTCTTCGACAACGGCCTGTTTCTTTTTCAATCTTCTGGCCGTCCCACCGATGAGAACCATGGGATTTTTGATGTCATGGGCCAGAGAGGCGATAAAATGGCGGCGTTCCTGTTGCAGCAGAGAGATATTCTCGGTCATTTCATTGAAGGCGCGGCTGAGCATGCCGAGCTCGTCATTGTTGTAGACCCTGGCCCGTACTGCGTATTCCCCTTTGCCGAAGCGCTCAGCCGCCTGACTCAGGGCAAAGGTTGGGATGATAATGCGCTTGAGCAACAGCACGGAGCCGAGAGCAGTGAAGCAGAGGACAACGAGAATCAGCCCTATTGACCAGCGGTCAACCATGGTGTCGAGGCGTTTACTCAGTGCCAGGGTTTGGGTCATTTGGGTATGATTCCGTTCACTGAAATCCTCAACCGTCCGCAGCAGTAAGTCGGCGGAGCGACTTACCTCTGCCAGGGGATGGACCGGATCGGCCAGGGCCTCGGTCCGGTACTGCTCAAAGAGTTGTCGGATATGAGAGCTGCTGTCGTTTTTCGTTGATGTGGATTCAGAGTCGGCCAGTTCCCGGACCAGGGGAGTCAATTTTTCCACAAAGTTTGCTTTCCTCGTCAGAAAAGCAGAGTCCCCGGTGGCACGCCAGAGCAGATCCTCCCGGCGTTCACTGAGAATAGCGTTTTCAATCTGATGGGCAACTTCAATGGCCTGGGAATCCTTGAGAACCCGGGCATTCATGGATTGCAGTTTCGTGGTGCTGGCGATCAGCGACAGGGCCAGTATGATGAAACAGAAGGCCAGGCCGCCCATCCAGAAAGATATGAATTTCTTTATGCTCATGGAGATGAAATGTGCTCGTTTCCTTACACTTTGTCAAGCTCTTCCTGCATGTTTAGGTTATGGTTCCTGCAGCTTTAATAAGCGTAGTGAGTCTGGCCGGAGAGAAAAAGTTTCAGAAAAGATGTACGGCAAAGCCCTTGGGGGGTGATGAGGGTAAGAAAAAGCTTATTTCCGTAATGGAGACGAGTAACTCATGGATAGCACCCTCCGGAAGCTTAAGGCCATGGCCGCCGCCGGTTCGATTGTCGGGGGCTGGACGATGAGTTCGCTCGGAACCGGCAAGGATAGGCGGGGAGATGGTAAGCAGTGGAGCTGCTTATTCGGCAGGCGTGCGGCGTCTTCCTTCTGCTGCCGCTACCGTGATTTCAGCGATGAGTTGTTCCCTTTTGCGGTCGGAGATGTATGGTATTTGGCGTGCTTCAAGAAGCTGATCTGTGAATTTTTTTTTTCTGGCCGCCGCTTCATTGATGAGGGTAATTAACTGGTCTGTGTCAAAAGGCTTCACCACGTAATCGTATGCCCCCAGTTTCATGGCTTCTGTGGCGCTGGAGACCGTCGAGTAGCCGGTCAGCATGATGACCTGTTCTAAAGGATGCTTCTTTTTTATTTCCTCCAGGGTTTCGATGCCTCCCATGCCGGGCATTTTCAAATCAAGCACCGTTACATCGATATCAGCATGCTGCTCCAGCTGAGTCAAGGCATCCTTGCCGTTTGAGCAGCAGGAGACGTGATATCCCCTGATGGCCAGACGTTCGGCCATTACTTCAACAAATTCCGCTTCATCGTCAACCAAAAGTATATGCGTCGCAGCCATGGCAACCTCGCCAGGATATTCCCCCATGACGTGAAATGCATCATGCCGGGTATTTTTTAATCCTTTATCGTAGAGCTTATTTGCGGACAAACTCTTCATTTATTATCAGTTATTCAACAAACCGCTTGGAGCCCATTTGCCGGCATGAATTATTCAATCAGGGCAATTTGTCTTGCTTTTTAAAGATGAATAATTGCAATAATCATATTTGTCTATGCATAGCGGTGATGTCCTCCGGAGGGAAAGATTCCTGCAGGCAATGAAAATATTCCCGGCTCTCACATCAACGATATATTGGCAAATGGGTAAAAACCCCCAAGCATGCTTGGCACTTTTGGATAGCATGCATTCACGGAAAAATCAAATTTAATGTGTCTGATCAAGAGGTATTTTAATGGAACGTGTTTTCTTTTCACTTGGCTCGTTACTGGCCGCACTTGCTGTTGCGGCAGGAGCATACGGGGCCCATGGCGGATCTCTTTTGACCGAAGAGCAGGCAAGCTGGATTGCCAAGGCCGCGCGCTATCAGATGTATCATGCCTTAGCCCTCGTCGTCTTAGCCGGGGCGATGATCCACTGGCCGAAACATTTAAGATTTCTGCAGGTGGCGGGCTGGCTTTTCCTGGCGGGAATTTTCCTTTTTTGCGGCAGCCTTTATCTGCTGGCTTTCACCGGCATACATACCGGCTATGTAACCCCAGCAGGGGGAATAGCTTTTATGCTGGGTTGGTTGATCATGGCCGCCGCAGTCTGGTTCAAGAGGCCTTAAGGAAAATCTGTAATCGTCCGGGCAGCCTGGCTAGTATTGTCCGCCCTCTGCCCATTCAGATCCCCGCCTCTTTTTACCCGCAACTCATCTGGGTGGTTCGGTGGTATTGTATGTGTATGAGGTGACAATGCCGTTGTCGTTAAAGCGGACCACCAGGTCCTGGGTGCTCGAATCAGTCAAAAGACCATACCGGTATTTACCGTAAGTCCATGTTTTCGTGCCGTCTTCTACGCCTACCCGCCAGGGAGGCCCGAACATGGAACGTATATCAGTCTGGGTTGTTTCCCCGATTTTGATCCGGGGAACCTGGTATGTCGGGAAGTCCCGGCCAACGGTGGCGCAACCTGACAAGAAAAGCATGAAAAATAAGGCCAGAGCCAGGATGAGGTGGCTAAAAGTAATCCGGTGCTTAGCCAGGGAGGAAGCGGGAGTTGAGGGGTTGTTGCTCATATTCGTATTCCTTGGTGGATTTTTAAATAGATACCATTGGTTGCCGCGTTGTGGAAAACCGTCAGCCAAGCACACGGCAGAGCGAATGGTGGGCCGGCTGCATTTATCTATTTTCAGTGTATTCTAGTTGTTTTCCCATCATTTGCCATAACTATCTGATATCAAGTATGTATTAGTGCAATATTCCCTACTGTTAACAGCAAAATAAAGATGAAGCCGGAAGTCGGGAGGCGAATGAGCCGCCATTTTTTTTGCTGCACAACGGGCTAAAGGTTGATTTAGGACAAATAATAACTATTATTAAAAAATAGATCAAAGGTGACTTTTCGAATTTAAAATATATTGGTTTTTGACCGGAAAGATGGCAAATTCAACCTTTAAAAATTGTACTGCATGCGGCAAGAAGTGGATCACTCAAGCTATTTTTTTATTTGATCCCGCTATCAGCCTTGTCGGCTACCAGGATTCATTTGAGGCTGTGCTTGAAGCTGGTTATCTCCTTTTCAATCATAGCTGTGGTACCACGCTGGCTGTACCGGTAAACAAATTTCAGGATTTACCTAAAAGGCCTGTTTACCTTGAAAACATGAAGGATGAAGAAATTAGCCCGGAATACTGTCTCAATGAGGATGGCGAGCAGGATTGTCGAGCCGGTTGCGAATGCGCTCATGTAAAAAAAATAATGAAAATTATCAAATTATGGCCGAAGAAAGGATGTAAATGAAAGTATGAGCAGTCCCGGTGGTCGAGGATATTCTTTGAAATATCAAGAAAACAATCAACAGCTTGTCAATAATGAAAAAAGGTGATTTTGTCTTAATCCTGCTGGCGCTGTTTCTGATAGCCGCCGCCGTATGGACCATCCTGTTCGGTGGTGAGAGCAGCCGGCATGGGGTTGGAATGTCTCATGACTTCCCGGTTGCCGAGGTGTCGGTTTAAGCCGGTAGATGATTCTTCAGTTCGGCGGATATCCTCAAGATCCTTGCCGCTTGTCGTCGAACGACTGCAATGTCGTCCAATATTTGTCATGGTTAAGAGCGAGCAATACAGAAGAGTCGGAAGTGCCTCAGTGGCGCAATAGCTGCTGAGAAATTGCTTTTGTCATTTGTTGCGGTTGTCGTGTTGGCGTTTAGCAACTGAGACCTTTGGCGTCTGGTGGAATATTCCCAGTGGTAGAGTACAAGAGGCCTTAGGGACTCGGAAAATGTTAATTTACCTGGATCGCGCCCGGATTTGGGTCAGATTTGGTTGCGCCGATTGAGCAAAACCGCAGGCGTAGCAGTGCTCCGGCGAGGATTTTGCGATTGAGGCACGGCCAAAGATGGCCTGAAGACGGGATGCGTTATGGTATTTTGGCATTTTCCGAGTCCCTTAAACAAAAATCCCCGTTCGGCCCATGGGCCGAACGGGGATTTGGGAAAACAGTTCAACTGGCTTGACAGGTTGTTACAATGCCAGTTTGTTTTTTGCCTTTACGTTGATTTTGTGTCTTTTTTGGTTCTTTTTCTGTTTTTTTACCGGCGGATTAATCACCCTGATGGTGTCAGACGCCTCGATGAACGTTCCATCGATCAGCGCGCCAGTCACCGTCAAGTTGCTCACCATGGGAAAGACCACGGTATCATCAGCAGTAATGTCGGCAACCAATGCCTGTCTGCTGAATTTTAATTTCATGGTATCATCTTCGATAACAGCATTGTCCGCCGGGATGGTGCCGTTCAGATAGATTGAACTGACATCAACATCTTCCAGGCTATAGCCGTCGTAAAGGTTCAGCACACAGGTGACCCAATTGCCTTTGGCTTTGATATTCAACGTTTGAGGGCTGCAGGTCACTGAAGTGAGGTCAAATGTCAGTGTCTCGGTGTCCTGCTGGGTTGTTGTCTGATCGTCCGGGTTGACTGTGTAGAGCAGGACAATTATTTGGGTGAATTCACTGTTTTCAGGCAGGGTGAAGGTCTCGCTGAAGGCCATGCTGTCCACTTCCTCGCAGATTTCCTCTATTGGTTGCGGTTCGGCAAAGAGTTGAATGATGTACTGGCTGTCCGTCGGTGTGGTCAGCGATGTCATGTTTCTCTCGCTGCATCCGGTAAGGGTGCCGGTGACCTCAACTGACATGGGATAGCCAGGCTGGAGAACCACCTGATCGATGCTGTCCGCTAAGGCGTACTGTGGGCACAGCCCTAAAAAAAATCCTACCAGCATAAAAATTTTTAAACGAAACATCCTTTTCTCCTCCTGTTATTGGTTGATAATGAAATTGAATCCGATTAATGCATTTTCATACAATCAATAAATATGCCACATTAAGTGTAAGGCCTGATAAATCGCCTTGCTTTGTTTCGGTCTTTGGGTAACAATAAGTTTTTGCTTAAAAAATGAAATTTATTTCTGCTGTTTATAGCATATGGTTCTCTATTTCCATCAGCGTCTTATTATAGGCGAATGATGGAGAACAGAAAAGTAGAATGATGACAATTGTTGCTGCAAAAGGAGTTTGCTATGTTTGATTTTGTCTTTCACAATCCCACGAAGATTGTCTTTGGCCGTAAAAAGGAAGAAGCAATCGGCGAGGAACTGAAAAGTGCCGGGATGGGCAAGGTTCTCTTTGTCTATGGGCAGAACTCGATAAAACGCTCCGGCCTTTTTGACCGTATTACGGCAAGCCTCAAAAGAAACGGCATCAGCTATGCGGAGTTCGGCGGGGTGGTGTCCAATCCGCTTATCTCCCATACCAGGCAGGGAGTAGAGCTGGCAAAGCGGGAAGGGGTGGATGCCATTCTGGCCGTTGGCGGCGGGTCGGTGCTGGATGAAGGCAAGGCCATTGCAGTGGGCGCCCTGGCAGATGACGATGTCTGGAACTATTTTACCGGCAAGGAAGTCACCAGGGCCCTGCCCGTCTTTACCGTGATTACCCTGGCCGCCACCGGCAGCGAAATGAATGGTAATGCGGTGGTTACCAACGAAGAGACAAAGCAGAAATATAATATCGGTTCTCCCCATGTCTACCCCAGGGTATCCATTCTCAACCCTGAGTTGACCTGTACCGTGCCGCTCAGCTATTCGGCCTATGGTGCGGTGGATGCCATTGCCCATGTGATTGAAGGTTATTTTACCAGGCAGGCAGGTTCCCATCTGCAGGACCGTCTGGTTGAAGGCATCATCAAGACCGTGATTGAGACCAACAATGTGATCATAAAAGAACCGGACAACTATGATGCCAGGGCGGAATTCATGTGGGCGGCGACCCTGGCGCTGAACGGTTTGACCACTGCCGGGCTCAAGGAGTATAGTTTCCCCAACCATATGATAGAGCATTCCCTCAGTGCCATTTACAATATTGCCCATGGGGCCGGTCTGGCCATCGTCATGCCCGCCTGGATGAAATGGTACTCGGTAAAAGCGCCGGAACGCTTTGCGCGCTTTGCCCGGGAGGTCTTCGGAATTGAGGGAGCAGCAGCGGGGATAAGCGCCCTGGAAGTGTGGTTTGCCGCCATTGGCGCCCCGATCCGTTTACAGGACGCCGATATTCCGGCGGGGGATATCGGCATGATCGCTGAAAATGCCGCGGCACTGGCCACCCTGTGGGGCATCGGGGATCTATACAGCAAGGATGTGATTGCTGAAATTCTGCAGCTGGCGGTTTGATTGGCGGCGGCGCAGCTACAGCATGCGGAGAGATCCGGCAGTTTAAGGTTCCTTGAAGTAAAACCGGGAGGCTGGTAACCTTTTGGAGAATTTTCTAGCTGATCACGGCCTGCCGGCGTTATTCCTGCTCAGCTTTCTGGCTTCCACCGTCATTCCGCTGGGTTCGGAATGGCTGGTGGTGACCCTCATCCTGAAGAGTTATCAGCCCGAATATGTTGTGGCAGTGGCCACGGCAGGAAATTATCTTGGCGCCTGCACGACCTATTTTGTCGGTCTGTGGGGTGCTGGGTTTTTGATAAAAAAGGTCATGAGAATTGACGAGGCCAGCCTGGCCAGAGCGCAGCTGTTTTACCGCCGCTACGGTTCATGGTCCCTGCTTTTTTCGTGGCTTCCTGTAATCGGCGATCCGCTCTGCCTGGCGGGTGGAGCATTGCGCATTAATTTCATCCTGTTTTCCCTGCTGGTTTTTGCTGGCAAGCTGGCTCGTTATGCAGTAATAGCTGCGGTAACAGCATCAGCCATGCGCTGAGTTTTCCGGATGATGCAGTTGTCTGTGGTGGGCGATCTGCATCAATGCCAAAAAATGACTGTCTACCCGTGGACAGGAAGTCGCTAGGGGAGATTTTTTTGATGGAAGGCAAGCCAACTTATGAACAGTTAGAAAAAAGAGTTCGGCAGCTGGAGCAGCAGAACAGGGCGCGTCAGGAAACGATCCTTGCCCTGGAGGAATCCATGGAGCGCTACAGTGATCTGGTGGATAATGCCAGCGATCTCATTCACAGTGTCACCCCGGATGGCAGCTTCTTATACGTCAATCAGGCCTGGCGAGAGGCACTGGGCTTTCGCGAGGAGGATATCGCCGGATTGAGGCTGATGGACATTGTTGATGAATCATGCAAGGTTAAGTGCGGCAATATCTTTAAATGCCTGCTTGACGGCCAGCCGCTTGATCGAAATGAAACGATTTTTGTGGGCAAGGACGGCAGAAAAATAGTGGTGGAGGGCCGTTGCCGGACACGGTTCGTGGACGGCAGACCCGTGGCCATGACCGGCATCTTCAGGGATATCAGCGACAGGAATCGCAACGAAGCGGCCCTGCGCGAGAGTGAACGGAGATACCGGGACCTTTTTGAAAATGCCCACGATCTGATCCAGATCGTCCGGCCTGATGGTCGGCTGCAATACGTGAACAAGGCGTGGAGACAGACCTTCGGCTACAGTGCGGAGGAAATCGACGGGCTCTCCATCTTTGATCTCATCTCTCCTGATTGTCATGACCATTGCCGGAAGACCTTCCAGAGTGTCATCTCTGAAGAGGATGTGCACTATATCGACACCGTTTTTGTCTCCAAGCAGGGCAAAAAGATCATTATCGAGGGCAATGCCTGCTGTAAATTCCAGGATGGCAATCCGCTTTCCACCCAGTGCATCTTCCGGGATGTCACGGAAAAGAAGAAGATGGAAGAGGAGCTGCTCAAGGGACAGAAACTTGAGTCGGTGGGGGTCTTTGCCGGCGGCATTGCCCATGATTTCAACAACCTGCTCACCGCTATCCTGGGCAATATCTCGCTGGCCAAAATGTATCTCAACCGCCAGGACGAGGTCTACAAACGCCTGGAAATGACGGAAAAGGCCTGCCTGCAGGCCAGAACCCTTACCCAGCAGTTGCTCACCTTCTCCAAGGGGGGAGCGCCCATCAAGAAAACCACCACCATCTCCGAACTGATCAAGGACTCCACCAGCTTTATCCTGCGCGGTTCGCCGGTGAAGTGTGTCTATGACCTGGCAGATAATCTGTGGCCCATAGAGGTGGATGAAGGGCAGCTCAGCCAGGTAACCCAGAATCTGGTTATCAATGCCACCCAGGCCATGGCTTCCGGCGGCATTCTGACCATCCTGGCCAAAAATGTTGATATTGCCCCCCATAATCTGCTTACCCTGTCCCCAGGCAGATATATAGAGCTCTCCTTCAGGGATGAAGGGGCCGGCATACCACAGGAGCATCTCGCTAAGATCTTTGACCCCTATTTTTCCAGCAAGCGGACAGGCAGCGGGCTCGGTCTGACCATCGCCTACTCCATCATCAAGAAGCATGACGGAATTATCAGCGTGGATTCGGAACTTGGCAAAGGGACAACCTTCAACATCTATCTGCCGGCCACCGACAAGACGGCCCTTGTCCGGAAGTCGGACGTGGAGGCAAGCATTACCACCCACGGCCGGGTGCTGATCATGGATGATGAGGAAATCGTCCGGGAAATAGCCATTGAGATGCTGGGTTACATCGGCTGTGAAACCGCGGCGGCCAAGGACGGCAACGAGGCGATCGAGCTTTATGTCAAAGCCAGGGAGGAGGGCAAGCCCTTTGATGCCGTGCTGATGGATCTCACCATTGCAGGGGGCATGGGCGGCAAGGAGGCGATCATGAAGCTTCTGGCCATTGATCCTGCCGTCAAGGCCGTGGTGTCGAGCGGCTACGCCAATGATCCCATCATGGCCAATTACAAGGAATACGGATTTTGCGGCGTGGTGCCCAAACCATACAAGATCCATGAGCTGAGCGCGACATTCGGCAGGATTCTCAATGAGGAAAAGGGCAGGACTGCCTGCTGAAAGGACTGAGTAATGTGTGAATTTTGCACCAAGCACGGGGATGGCAAGGTCTGGTTCAAGAACGCCGCCAATTATGCCAATGATCTGATGGCTGACCTGCGCCGGCGAGAGTACATCAAGGATTTTTTCCAGTCCACCATTGAAGAGGGCATTGTGACCCTGGGCCGGCTGGAGGTGCTGTATCAGAAGAAAAAGGCCCTGCCCCAGCGGCTGGTCAAACAGATGGTGGCCAAGGCCAGGGAAGAGCATTTCGGTCAGGTGGTGACCATTGAGGACATCCGTGAGATAGTCGGCAAGGCCGCCACCGTGGTCCGCATGCCCTGCGCCTGCCGCTGGGCGGCCATGAAAAAGGAAAACCGCTGCTGCTACAGCGTCAGCTATACCCCGGACAATTGGTACGGTGAACTTGACATGGGCTATTTCGGCCTGGCCCAGGATGAAGGGCTGGAATCCCTGACCCCGGAGCAGGCCATTGCCCAGATGGAGGAGCTGGATACCTCAGGGGCGGTGCATACCATCTGGACCATGGTGACCCCCTTTATCGGCGCCATCTGCAACTGTCAGCCCGGCGATTGCCTCGGCCTGCGCACCCTGTCCCTTGACGTTGAAACCATGTTCAGGGGGGAGAGTGTGGCCGCGGTGGACGAGGAGCTGTGCAACGGCTGCGGGACATGCGCCGATGCCTGCCGGTTTTCAGCCATCTCCAGCCGCCAGGTAGCCGGCGGGTTTCAGGCCGTTATCAACCGTGAGCAATGTTTCGGCTGCGGCCTTTGCCGCAACAGTTGCCCGGAGCAGGCCCTGACCATGGTCAGCCGCTGAGCGCATACCCGGGGAAAATGGGCCGTCCGTTGCCTATTGAATTAACTCTGAAATGCGATGTGGCTTTGCTGGGTCGCGGGCATGGGCCGCTCCTACCGTAGAGCGGGCCATGCCCGCGATGAAAGATTTTCATCTATTCCCGTACGATGAACTCGGTCAGAAAGATAGATTGCCGGTCAATACTTGTCATCCGCATTGAAAGAGTCGAAAATAATCCGGCCCGCCTCTTCCGCCGTGTCAACAAATTGGAAGATATCCAGGTCTTCCGGCGCGATGACCCCTTCCTCCACCAGAAAATCAAAATTGATCAGTTTTTCCCAGAATTGCCGACCGAAGAGGAGCACGGGCAGCGGTTTGATTTTCTTGGTCTGGATCAGGGTAAGGGTCTCGAAGAGTTCATCAAGGGTACCGAAACCTCCCGGAAAGGCCACCAGGGCCTGAGCTCGCATGAGAAAATGCATTTTGCGGATGGAAAAGTAATGAAACTGGAAGCTCAGCTCCGGGGTGATATAGGGGTTGGGGGCCTGCTCATGGGGCAGGACGATATTGAGCCCGATGGTCTTGGCGTCTGCATCAGAGGCGCCGCGGTTGGCCGCCTCCATGATGCCCGGTCCGCCGCCGGTGATGACCACCAGTTTGCAGCCTGTTCTGGCGTGGCAGGTTTCCGAGATAATTTTGCCGAGCTTTCTGGCCTCTTCGTAATAGTGCGACTTGGCCAGAACCCGCCTGGCTGACGCCACTCTCTTTCTGAAAATCTCGTTTGCCGGATCGTTTTCGGCCATCTTTTCCGCCTCTTTCAGCCTTTGCTGGGCGGTTTCCTCCTGGGGCACCCTGCTGCCGCCAAACACCACAACCGTGGCCTTGATGCCGTGTTCCTGCTGGAGAAGCTCCGGCTTCATCAGTTCAAGCTGCAGCCGCACCGGCCGCAGTTCGTCACGCATGATAAAGTCCGAATCCGTATAGGACAGCCTGTAGCTTGGCGAGTCCGTCTGGGGGCATGGGGGCGTGTATATGCTTGAGGCGTGGGCGTCTTCCTGGGCGCTGGGAAACCGTTTAAAGGGTTGTTTGCTTTGGGGCATGGGGGCGTTCCTTTGCTCTCTGTAATTTTTCACATCATTTTTTATTGAAATGACAAGCATGGTTTCCCGCCTTTGCCGCCGATTCTGCCGGCGGCCGGGCAGGAGATGGTTGGTGTCTGCCCGGGCATTACTGGATCAGTCGCTTGCGCAAAAAGATAACGGACAGCCAGCAGGTAAAAAGGGTCAGGAGAAGCGATCCCGCGATTTTGAGCAACCACGGCTCATGGAACTGACCGTAACAGAACATGCGGGAGAGGGTGACGATGGGGGTGAGCGGCAGCAGTTCAAAAAAGATTCTGGACAACGGGGCAATGGTCTTCAGCGGGAAGAAGATGCCGGAAAAGAGAAAAAGCGGGGTCAGGATAAGCGATATAAAATAATTGAAGAATTCATAGCTGCCGGCCAGCGCGGTCATGATCAGCCCGAAGGCGGCAAAAAAGACCCCGGACATGAACAGAACGGGCAGCAGGGCCAGGGTCCAGACCGAAGGCCAGACCCCGAACAGGGGCAGCATTGCCAGCATGATGATGGCTGACAGCAAGCCTTTGCTGGCCCCCCAGAAGATCTCCCCCAGGGCGATATCCGTAATGCCCAGGGGGGTCATGAGAATGGCCTCGTAGGTCTTCTGCATGGAAAGCCGGGTATAGGAGCCGTAAGTGGTTTCAAAGGCCGCACTGTACATGACCGAGGAGGTGACCAGGCCGGGCGCCAGAAACTGCAGGTAGGTGAGGCCGTCGATGGTCTGCATCTCGCGGCCCAGGCCGTAGCCCATGGCCAGCAGAAAGAGCAGGGGCTGGCCCAGATTGCCGATCAGGGTGGCCATGATATGCTTACGCCATACCCGGCTGTTGCGTAGCCATAGAGTCCGGAAACGCAGGTATTTCATGATTCCCTTAATGATCTGCCGGTGAGTTGAATGAAGAGGTCTTCCAGGTTTGCCGGTCGCCGCAGCCAGCTGCGGGAATTTTTCAGCAGGGATTCCAGCCGGCTGCAATCCTCCTGGGTGTAGACGTACAGCTTGTCGTTCACCCGCTCCGTGGTTGCCTGGCACTGTTTGAAGGATTTTTCCAGGGCGTCGAGTTCCGCAGTCGTGCCCTCAATGACAAAGACATCGATGCCCACCAGTTGGGTGATCAGCTGCTGGGGAACGCCCTGGGCCACGATTTTGCCGTGGTCGAGAATGAGCACCCGGTTACTCAGGTGTTCCACCTCGTCCAGATAATGGCTGGTGAGCAGCATGGTGGTGCCCTGCTCCTGCAGTATTTCCAGACGTTCCCAGATGAGATGACGGGCCTGGGGATCAAGACCCACGGTGGGCTCATCCAGGATGAGCAGTTTCGGTTCGTTGATCAGGGCTCTGGCCAGCAGCAGACGGCGGCGCTGGCCTCCGGAGAGGTGTTCGATGATCTCTTTTCGACGGTTGGCCAGGGCGAAAAATTGCAGGAGATCGGCGGACCTGGCCCGGGCCTTCCTGCCGGTGATATTGAAATAGCTGGCATAGGTCAGCAGGTTCTCTTCCACGGTCAGATCCGGGTCCAGGCTGTCTGTCTGGGGCACGACCCCGATGAGCCGTTTGGCCTCCTGCTGCTGTCCGGGGATGTCAAAGTGCATGATGCTCATGGTTCCGCCGCTCTTTTCAACCAGGCCCAGCAGCATGTTGATGGTGGTGGTCTTGCCGGCCCCGTTCGGGCCCAGAAAACCGACGCATTCCCCCTGGCGGATGGCAAAGCTGATATTGTCCACCGCGCAGCGGCTGCCGAAGAATTTGCTGAGGCCGTTGACCTGGACAATGATATCATCATTGCTTGCCGGAGCAACGGCAACAGTGGGTTGTGGTGGGGTTTGCGTGGAAGTCATGATCTGCCACTATACTACAATTTGCCCGGAATTTACCACAGCTCCGGCGCTGTTTTGTTTGTTTTGTCAGTGGCCGAATCGTAAGATGCAACATTAACCAATTGAATTAAAAAGTAAAAATTGCTGAGAAAGTAATTTCCTGTCATGAAGAATTATGCTAACCTGTTTATGCACAATCCCGGTTGCACCTAAAGAGTGACCTGTTAACAAGAGGTTGAGCATGCCCGGAAAATTCTCTTGCAGCAGCTTTCCGTCCCCCATCCTGCTCGGCAGATTGCTTGTCAGGCTGTCGCTTTTTTCCGTCCTCTGGTGTGTGCTGGCCGGTCTTGACGGGCGCAGCTGGATTATCGGCCTGCCTGCCGTCTCTGCCGCCACCTTCTGCAGTCTGCTTTTTGCTCCCCAACAACCCTGCCCGGTCAGTTTTCTCGGTGTTCTGCGTTTTATTCCTTTTTTTGTCAATCTGTCCTTCTGGGGTGGCTGCGATGTCATGCGCCGCGCCCTGTCGCCTGCCATGCCCATAAATCCCGGGCTGGTGCGTTATCAGGTCAGTCTGCCCGAGGTTCCCCAGCAGGTTCTGCTGGTCAACTGCATCAGCCTGCTGCCGGGCACGATCAGTGCGGATTTCACCGATCAGTGCATCACCATCCATACCATTGATCGGGATATGCCGGTCTGGTCCACGGTGCATCTCCTGGAAAGAAGGGTTGCCGCCCTCTTCGGCATCCGGGTGGCAGGGGGCAGACCTTGAGCGGGCTTTATTCCCTGGCGGCCCTTTGTCTGCTGTTGGCCGTCCTGGCGGGCCTGGTGCGCATTCTCCGCGGGCCCACCGAGGCCGACAGCATGCTTGCCGCCCAGCTCTTCGGCACCTGCGGCGTGGCAATACTGCTGCTGTTGTCCAAGGGGCTGGACTGGGTGGTTCTGCAGGACATCGCCCTGGTCTTTGCCCTGCTGGCGGCCCTTGCCGCCGTGGCCTTCGCCCTGCGTACCTGGGGCGGGACAGAGAGGTAAATATTCGAATAAGGAGAGCCTCTTGCAAAATGAACGTCGTAGCGAGATCGAGAGAAAAACATTCTGTGCAAGAATGAGTTGTGAAATCGCCCGGAAGCTTAGCCGTGCTAAGTTGAGGACAATTTCACAAGGAAGACGCCGCACAGGATATTTTTAGCCGATCGGAGTAGATGTTCATTTTGCAAGAGGCTCAGGAGGGAGGGATGGCGTTTTTGCATGGTCTGGGCATGGTCTGCATTCTGCTCGGGATTCCGTTTTTTGTCTCCGGCACCATCGGCCTGTTGCGCTTTCCCGATATCTATACCCGGCTGCATGCCCTGACCAAGGCGGACAACGTGGGTCTGGGATTTGTGGTGCTGGGTCTCGCCCTGCAGGCGGAGGAGTGGAATACGGTGGCCAGGCTGCTGCTCATCTGGTTGCTGGTGCTGATCGCCAGTTCCGCTTCCTGCCATCTGGTTGCCCGGGCTGCCCTGCGAAGGAAAATACAACCCTGGACCCGACCATGATGGACGTGATGGGATTTTTTGATATTGTGCTGGCCCTTGCCTTGCCATGGCTTGGCTGGCGTCTCCTGGCCAGTTCGGACCTTTTCCGGGCAGTGGTGCTGTTCATTTCGCTGGGGCTCCTGATGTCGCTGACCTGGGTAAGGCTGCAAGCTCCGGATGTGGCCCTGGCCGAGGCGGCCATCGGTGCGGGGCTCACCGGCGCACTCTTTCTGTCTGCCCTGCGCCGACTGGAACGATTGAGTGAATCCGAAAGGCGGCTTGAACATGCCGGCAAGAGAGAGGAGGATGAGACAATCCCTCCGGAAAAGAGAAGACGGGCAAAACCCGTGGCCTATGTTCTGTCACTTTTTCTGCTGGTCGTTTTTGTCCTTCTGCTGGGCTGGTCGCTGGGGCAGACACCGGGAGCAAAGGGCGGGCTCGGGCCGGCAGTGGCGGGGCAGATGGGGCAAAGCGGGGTGCAGAGTCAGGTTACCGCCGTGCTGCTCAATTTCCGTGGTTACGATACGTTGCTTGAGATGATGGTCCTCTTTCTTGCCGCCCTGGGTGTCTGGTCGCTGACTCGGGTCAGGCAGACGCAGCAGGGGGAAGTCCCCGGCCCGGTGCTGGCCACCCTGGTGCGGCTGCTGGTGCCGCTGATGATCATCGTTGCCGGCTATCTGGTCTGGATCGGCAGCAGCAGGGCAGGGGGCGCTTTCCAGGGCGGGGCTGTGCTGGCCGCAGCCGGGGTGTTGTTGCTGTTGGCCAATGTGACGGTGGTCAGGCAGGTACCCGCCGGCCTTTTGCGCTGGGCCCTGGTGCTCGGTCCTCTCCTTTTTCTTCTGACGGCCGTGGCCTGTATGGGGGGGGGCGGTAATCTGCTGGAGTATCCGGGGCAGAGTGCCGGGGTCTGGATTCTGTTCATAGAATCAGCAACAGCGGTTTCGATCGGCGTGACCCTGGCGGCCCTGTATGCCGGGGGCCGGCCCCCGGCGCCCTCAGCCCCGGAGAAGGACAATGAAGAAGGCCCGGGCAGCGGCGTTGATAAAGGAGGGAAAGCATGAACACCCTCTTTCTCTATACTATGTCCGGCCTGGCGCTTTTTGCCATAGGCCTGCACGGCCTGATCCGCTCTTCCCATCTGCTGCGCAAAATTCTCGCGGCAAATCTCATGTCCAGCGGGGTTTTTCTGATCATGATCGTCGGCGCCTGCGGCACGGACCAGGTTATGATCGATCCGGTGCCCCACGCCATGGTGCTCACCGGTATCGTGGTCTCGGTCAGTACTACGGCCGTGGCCCTGGTACTGGTTTGTCTGGTGCAGGAAACAACCAACCGGGCCCTGCTGTGGCAGAAAAGGAAAAGAGGGCAGGGGGGGCGGACGGATGCCTGATACCGCATTCTGGGCAGTATGCCTCGTGGTTGTGCCGCTTTTTTTTGCCCTCATCTGCTTTGTCAGAAGTGATCAGGCTGCAGTACTCGGCCTCCTGGCCGCCGGGCTCAATGCCCTGGCTGCACTGGCGATGACCGTTTTCTTTGTCCGTTCCGGGCCCCTGCGTTATGCCATCGGCGGCTGGCAGGCCCCCTTGGGCATCAATTTCAGCATCGACGGCCTGAGCGTGCTGCTGGTTGCCATGACCGCCGTGACCGGGCTTAGCGTCAGCATGTATGCCAGGGGGTATTTTTCCCTGCGCATCGGTTCGGCCGGGGAGATTAACCGCCATGGGCACCAACGGGCCTTTTTCTGGCCGGTATGGCTGTTGCTGTGGGGGGCCTTGAACGGCCTGTTCCTCTCCGCTGATCTGTTCAATGTTTACGTTACCCTGGAGATAATCGGCCTGTCCGCAGTGGTTCTCACCGCCCTCTCGGGAAAACCTGCAGCACGGCTTGCGGCCATGCGATATCTCTTGGTCAGTCTGCTGGGTTCCTGCAGTTACCTCTTTGGCGTGGCCCTGCTCTATCGCAGCTACGGCATTCTGGATATGGCGGCCCTCGCCAGGCTAATCAGCCCCGCGCCTCTCATGTGGGCAAGTCTGGCCCTGCTGACCACGGGCCTGCTGCTGAAAACAGCGTTGTTTCCCCTGCATTTCTGGCTGCCGCCGGCCCACGCCAATGCCCTGGCCCCGGTGAGCGCCATTCTTTCCGGGCTGGTGGTGAAGGCGTCGTTCTATCTCATGCTGCGGCTGTGGGGTGATATCTTTGCCCAGGTCCTGCCGTTTGCAGCCTACGTCCTGCTTGGAGTGCTGGGCTGCGGGGCCGTGCTGTGGGGAGCTGTCCAGGCCCTGCTGCAAAAGAGGCTGAAAATGCTGATCGCCTATTCCACCGTGGCGCAGCTTGGCTATCTGTTCATCGCCCTGCCCCTTATCCGGCTTGATCCCGGTTCATCGGCATGGGAGGCGGTGATTTTGCTCATCATGTCCCATGCCTGCGCCAAATCAGCCATGTTCATGGCGGCCGGCTCCATCTTCCTCAAGGCCGGCCATGACCGGATCGATGATCTCGCCGGCATCAAGGAGGTGCTGCCGATCTCGTCTTTTGCCTTTGTGCTGGCCGGGGTCAGCCTGATGGGTTTTCCGCCCAGCGGCGGATTTGTCGGCAAATGGTTGCTGCTCGGCGTATCCCTGGCCGGCGGTGAGTGGTGGTGGGGCGTGATGCTGGTCATCGGCAGCCTGCTGGCCGCAGGCTATGTCTACCGGGTCGCCTCACGGCTGCTGGTCTTCAAGGTGACTTTTTTCTCCAGGCGACAATCCATACCGCCGGTGATGGAGTGGTCCGCCGTACTGCTGGCGTTGCTGGCCCTGCTCCTTGGCCTGCTGGCCGGCTACCCCCTGGGACTGCTGGAAGCCGGCAGTCCGTTTCCCCTCCATGCCTGCCGGGAGGTGATGCCATGAACTGGGGTGGGCTGCTGCTGGTCATGATTCTGCTCAGTTCCCTGGTGCCGGGGCTGATCATCTTTGCCCTGCCGGAGAAAAGCAACCGGCCGCGGACCTTCCTCAATCTGGGCGGCGCCTTTCTCAAACTGCTGCTCATCCTGGTGATGATTATCGGCATCTACAAGGGTCGCCATTTTGCCGTGCGCTGGCAGCTTCTGCCCGGCATCGAGCTGGCACTGAACTCCGATCCCCTGGCAGCCCTGTTTTCCACTTTGTCCACCGTGCTGTGGCTGCTGACCACCCTTTATGCCGTGGGCTATCTGGAGCAGTCGCCAAATAGGCGGCAGTTCTTCGGTTACTTCAGCATTTGCGTCACCGTTACCGTGGGCATTGCCCTGGCAGGTAATCTCATCACCTTTCTGCTTTTTTATGAGCTGCTGACCCTGACCACCTATCCGCTCGTCACCCATCGCGGCACCAGGGAAGCCCTGGCCGCCGGCCGTGTCTACCTTGCCTACACTTTGTCCGGGGGTGCTGTGCTGCTGGTTGCCGTGGCCTGGCTGCAGGTGCTGGCCGGACCGGTTGATTTCGGCGGCCAGCCTGTTCTGGCCTCAGTCGCCGCAACCCATGAGTTACAGCTCATCGTCATTTTTTTCATGTTCATAGCAGGCCTGGGGGTGAAGGCGGCGCTGGTGCCGCTGCATGGCTGGCTGCCCCGGGCCATGGTGGCCCCGGCCCCGGTCAGCGCCCTGCTCCATGCCGTTGCCGTGGTCAAGGCCGGCGTCTTCGGCATCGTCCGCATTGTGCATGATGTGTACGGCATAGGGTTTGCCGCAGGACTTAATCTGTTGCTGCCGCTCTCCATCCTGGCCTCTGTGTCGATTATTTATGGATCGCTGTGCGCCCTGCGTGAGGATGATCTCAAAAAACGGCTGGCCTATTCCACGATCAGCCAGCTCTCCTATATCGTCCTCGGGGTCAGTGTGGCCGGTCCGCTGGCTGCCATAGGGGGGCTGGTCCACCTTGTCCATCAGGGGCTGATGAAGATCACTCTGTTTTTCTGTGCCGGTAATCTGGCGGAAACACTGGGGGTTCATCGCATCAGCGAAATGAACGGTATTGCCCGGCGCATGCCGCTGACCATGGCGGCCTTCAGCGTCGGGGCACTGGGCATGATCGGTTTCCCCCCCATGGCCGGTTTTGTCAGCAAGTGGTACCTGGGTATGGGGGCGCTGGCAACGGGCAAGATGTGGGTGGTGGCAATACTTGCGGTGAGCACCGTGCTCAATGCCGCATATTTTCTGCCCATCCTCATTGGCGCATGGTTTAAGCCCCAGGAATGCACCTGGTCCGAACAGGTGGTGGCGGTCCGTCTGGAAACCCGCTGGATGCTGCTGGTGCCGCCCCTGGTCACCGCATTTCTGGTGGTTACCGTGGGGCTCTTGGCCAATGCCCAGATAAGCCCCCTGGCCTGGGTAAAACTGATCGTGGGCAGGGAGTTCGGACCATGACAGGAAATCATGTGCTTCCCGAACTGCAGATTCTACTGCTCTCCCTGGGGCCGGGGTTTCCCCTGGTCATTGCCCTGGGACTGATGGTCCCGTCCTGCAGGAGGCTGGCCTTCCTCATGGCTTCCTGGGCCCCGCTGCCGGCCCTGCTGGCCTCGCTTTACGGACCGTCGGCCATCGCAGTGGAGGTGCCCTGGTTTTTTATGGGCAGCCTGATCGGGCTTGACCGCACCGGCCAGATCTTTCTGTTTTTTACCTCCTTGCTCTGGCTGGTGGCCGGCATCTTCGGCCGTGATTATCTGGCCGCGGATGAGAAAAAATACCGATTTTTCGGCTATTTTCTCTTTACCATGAGCGGCAACTTCGGGCTTATCCTGTCCCAGGGCGTGCTGGGGTTTTATCTTTTTTTCTCCCTCATGAGTTTTGCCGCCTATGGTCTGATTATTCATCACGGCACCAGAGAGGCCATGCGGGCCGGTCGGATTTATCTGGTGCTGACGGTGATCGGCGAAGTGCTGCTCTTTATTGCCATGCTCATTGTCACCAGGGATTCAGGCGGGGAAATGGCCTTTAGCGCCATAAAAACCAGCCGTGCCGATACCCTGCTGATGCTTCTTCTTTTTCTCGGCTTCGGCATCAAGGCTGGAGCTTTGCCGCTGCATGGCTGGCTGCCCCTGGCCCATCCTGTGGCCCCGGTGCCGGCCAGCGCCGTGCTGAGTGGGGCCATGATCAAGGCCGGACTGCTGGGCTGGCTGCGCTTCATGCCCCCTGATCAGGCCGCAACGCCTTTCTGGGGCGTTTTTTTTCTTGTTGCAGGCTTTGCCGCCGCTTTCTATGGGGTGGTGATCGGCCTGACCCAGGTCGATGCCAAGACCGTGCTCGCCTATTCCAGCATCAGCCAGATGGGATTGATGACGGTCATTGTCGGCAGCGGTCTGCTGGTGCCGGAGCAATGGCCCCAGGCGACCACTGCAGTCTCGCTCTACGCCATGCATCACGGCTTGGCCAAGGGGAGCCTCTTTCTCGGGGTCGGAGTGGCAAAGAAAAAATGGACCGGCGCTAAAAAACCGTGGTGGCTGTGGGTGGGATTGTGGCTGCCGGCCCTGGCCCTGGCAGGTCTGCCGCTGACCAGCGGGGCAATCGCCAAGTACGGCATGAAAGAGATCATCGCGCAGGTTCCGGAGCCGTGGCATGGCCTGACAAGCTTGCTGCTGCCGCTGTGTGCCCTGGCCACCATGCTGCTGCTCTGTCACGGCATCAGCCTGATCCGTCCGGCAACGGGCCGAACGACAATAGAACAGGGGCAGGGAATGCTTGTCTCCTGGGCCGTAAATCTCGCTGCCGTGGCTGCTGTACTCTGGCTCTGGTCCGGCAGTTCAATGCCGGCTGGCCAAACTTTTGCCCCTGCCTCACTGTGGAACGGGTTATGGCCTGCAGGGCTCGGCGCGCTTGTTGCCATAGCGCTTGGGCGCTTGGGCGGACGAGGGGTTTATCAGCAGAAGGCACTCATTCCGGCCGGCGACGTTATGGTGGTGGCCCAATGGCTGGGGGAATTGATGAAGCCGTGGGCCTGCTTTCAGTTCTTTGGAAAAAGCGGGAAGGGTTTCAGTCTGGCGGCAGGCACGGACGAATGGTTGCGCCGCAGGGAGGCCCAGTTGAAAAAAGGGGAGAAGATACTGCAGCGCTGGGCCGTGGTGGGCACCATCTTTCTGGCAATGATCATCTCCTTGGTCTATCTCTTTACTGCGGGTAATTTTCCGTGGTAAAGCCTGGTGGCGGCAGCTCCGCCGGGGACGATATCTGGCAGCATCCCCCTTGCCTTGCCCGCAAAAAGCAACGCGATTCAGTCACTTATTCGAACATGAACACGCTATCTTGGTTGCAGACTGGAATCAGTTGCCGCCCTCTACCGGTTCCGCCGGCTGCTCCTCATTGATCTGCACAGGCTGAGCGTCATCTTCCTGCTCCGGGATGTATTCCTCTTCAGGCCCCTGGGGCAGATTTTCTTCATAACCCGGTTCTTCAGGTGCGTACTCTTTATACGGCTCCTGGGGCTGGTTTTCGTCATAGCCGGGTTCAGGCGCATACTCTTCGTAGGGCTCCTGGGGCTGGTTCTCGTCATAACCCGGATCAGGGACATACTCTTCGGATGGATTCTGGGGTTGACTTTCGTCATAACCCGGATCAGGTTCGTATTGTTCGTCCGGACCCTGGGGCTGGGTTTCATCATAGCCCGTGTCAGGGATGTATTGCTCTTCCTGACCCTGGGGAGCTTCGGCTTCCTCTCTCAGTTGTTCTTCCTGAACGGACGACAGCACATCAGGTTCCTGTTCCGCCTCTGCAAGCTGAGCATAGGCAAAAGCGGGGGAGAATTGTTTGACAGGATAAAAGAAAATTGTTGCGAAAAATATGATAAAGGCTGCTCGGCGTATGATTTTTTTTCCCATGGTCATCCTCGATTCAGAAAATTAAGATAACAGCGAAGCCATTTATTTCGGAGGATTATAATCCTTATTTTATGCTTGCACTATGCTATTTTTTATAATCACCCCGGCAGCAGGCAAACATTGCCCGAGAAAAGGGTGGGCAGGAAAAAGAATGTCAATCCTGTGGCAAGTTAGGATTTTTTTCTTGCATTTGTCTCAATTTTATCATAGCAATTAAGAGGCGTATCGTAAATCCATGGAATGGAAAGGATAATGGTGATATCTTGATGTTAGGTGGCAGAATTATATTTTTCTTTGTCGGTCTGTTCGTTTTTTCCAGCGCAAACGCTGGTGCGGATGAGGAGTGCGCCAAATTGATCACAACACGCTGTGAAGTGTGTCATTACAAGACAAGGATCTGTGAGAGTCTTGGTAAAAAGAGTAAGAGTGTCTGGAAAAGAACAGTGGGCAATATGGTCTCATATGGGGCACAGCTGAATAAGGACGAACAGCAGCAACTTGTCGACTGTCTGAGCGGTCCGTCTACTGATATTACGGATTTGTGCGGTAAATAGTCAGCAGAGGATTTGCTATGGAGCAGATATTCAAGCAGTGCCCGGCCTGCCGGACAACATGGTTTGATTACACGGATTTCCTGGCAGACCCGTGCCTGCAGCTTATCGGCTATCAGGCGCTGTTCGAAAATCTGACCAAGGGCCTGTTTCTTTTCAACCATTCCTGCGGCACCACCATGTCCATCACCGTGGAGGCCCTGCAGCATCTCTATTCCGGCCCAGTCTACACGGAAAGGGTCATCGGCAGTAAAAAATGCCCCGGGCTCTGTCTCGTCAAAAAAGAAACCGGACCGTGTCCGGCCGAATGCGACTGCGCTTATGTGCGGTCAATCATGCAGATAGTCAAGCAATGGCAGAAGGGGGAAATCTGTGTAAGGGAGGATGCCGGGCGGAATCTGCCGCTGCAGAGATGAAAGAGTAAAAGGCCCGTTATTCAAAGTCCTTTTTCAGTTGATCAAAATGAAATTGAAAGTGCAGGTAGTCTTCCTCGCTTTCAAAATAGATCTTATAGGGCAGGGTCTTTAAGATATTGAGCATGGCATCGTTTATTTTGAGCACCTCGCCGTTAAAGCCTGCCACACCTTTTTCCCGCGCCACATCAATCAGCTTGTGCAGCATGAAACGGGTAAGTCCCTGATTGCGATATTCCTTGGTCACGGTGAAGGCGATCTCCGCCTGATTGTGGGGTCGGTCAAGATAATAGGAGCCGATTGACACGATCTTCTGCTGGTCCGCCTCGCCCCCCAGGCCGACCAGCACGAAAACCGATTCATAGTCCACGTTGACGGCGGACTGGGTCTCCTCGTGGGAAAAGGTACTCTTCGGCGAGAAGAAGCGCAGCTTGCGGTCATCCTGGTCAAGCTCATAATAGAGATCCTGCAGCATCCGCTCATCCGTGGGTTTGACCGGTCGGAAAAACACGGTAACCTGGTCGCGGGTGGTAAACTTCCATTCGAATTTTTCCGGATAGACCACCACCACCCCGTCCTTGGTCTGGGGCAGCATCTGGTCCTCATAGGCAAAATGCAGTTTTTTCGCCTCCTCCAGCAGATCCTTGCGGAATTTCGGATGGGCAATGCCGATCATCAGCATGACCCTTTCCCTGATGCTCTTGCCATGGAGATAGGCCACCCCCCATTCGGTCACCACATAATGCACGTCGCTGCGCGGCACCACCACCCCTGATCCCGGTTCCAGCGTGGCGACGATGCGTGATTTTTTCCCGTCATGGGTGAGGCTGGGCAGGCAGATGATGGGTTTGCCCCCTTCGGACAGGGCGGCGCCCTTGGTGAAATCAAGTTGTCCCCCGACCCCGCTGTAGAAATGGGTACCGATACTGTCCGAGTTAACCTGCCCGGTCAGCGAAACGGACAGGGCGGCATTCATGGAAACCATCTTGCTGTTGGCGGCGATATTGGCAAGATTATTGATGACTGATGTGGGGTGGAACTCGATAAAGGGGTTGTCGTTCACGTAGTCATACAGCCTTTTGCTGCCGATGACAAAGGAGATCATCACATGGGGGTGGATGTTCTTCCTGCAGTTGACATTGCCTGCCTCGATGAGATCAATAACCGAATCGGACAGGACCTCACTGAAAATCGCCAGATCGCTTTTATCCCCCAGATGGCGGAGAACGGCATTGGGAATGGCGCCGATGCCCAGTTGCAGCGTGGAGCCGTTTTCGATGAGCCGGGCGCAGTATCTGCCGATTTTCTCCGTTGCCTCATCCGGTTCCGGGTAGGTAAATTCAAGCAACGGCGCCTCGTGTTCCACATAGTAGTCAATGTCGGCAAAGCGGACAAAAGAGTCCCCGCTGGTCCGCGGCATCAGGGGATTGATCTGGGCAATAACGATCTTGGCGCATTCAAAAACGGTGCGGTTGATATCCACATTGATGCCGAGTGAGCAGAAACCGAATTTGGCCGGCGGGCTCACCTGCAGCAGGGCGACGTCGATTCGCAGTCGGCCTGATTTGACCAGTCTGGGGATATCGGAAAGGGAGATGGGGATATAATCGGCCTTGCCCTCATTGACCGCCTGGCGGATTGATTTGCCGACAAACAGGGCCTGATGCCTGAACGGGGAGGGCTGCTGACTGTCAAAGTAGTTGTTTTCGGACAGGGTAAGAAAATGCAGGATCTCGCAATCGGTGAAGTAATGTTTGTGGGAAACCAGCTGCTGGGTCAGAATGGTCGGCTCACTGCAGCCGGTGCCGATGAAGATGCGGGAGCCGGGCTGAATGATTTTCGTGATGTCTTCCGGGGAAATTTTCTTGCTCATAGGAACCGGCACCAGGAAATATTTTTAATTTCAGAATGTTATCTCTGTTGCCCGCAGTTGTGTAGGCAACCAACTCTACAGAAGAAAAAATGGTGAATGACTTTAATCAGGGGTTAAAATTTTAAGGATTTCTAATTGATCTTCATAGATGGCAACGAAATCGTTTTTTTGGTCAAGAGATTTAGCCTCATTTAAATAATTATCATGCAATTTAAAATGCTCCGGTTTTTTTTCTTTTTTATATAACGATAGATAATCGAGAGCTAGTTGGTAATTTATCCAAACTCGTTTATCAGATGAGGTTTCCAACGATCTATAACCATCACGTGTCAATAACTGAACGCCGAAAGAGCTTGCATTTTGAGGCAATTGATTATTTACAGGATCGTCCAATATTTGTAAGCCCCATTTATGAAATTCGATTGAAAGTTCAGGATTTGTCGCGCGCGCAATTTCTCCAAAGTCCATAACAAGGTTAAGTTGATTTATTATTAATCTGCTGGCAGTATAACTTTGCTCAAAAGCTTTGGCTATCAGTTCATCGCGATGTTTAAGATCTTTTTCTTTTATTGCTTGCATATACAAAGCATATCCTAAGCCATGAAAACCACGACAATCATAAATGTCAGCTTTTGCCATTTTGTCAAATAATTGTTCCATTTTTTTCAAGTCAGGAATACCTTCATAGTTGAACCAGCCATATGAAAATAACGCGTCGATATAATTCTGTTTTAAAGATAATGATTTTTCATAATGAAGCTTCGTATCGTTATAATTACCAATGCGATAATTAAGATCTCCCAAGTATTTTTCTACAATATGCGAAAGCTTTTTATCCTCTGTAGTTTGTAATTCTTTCACAAAACTCTGGATGGTAAGACCGATTGAAGGATTCCAGTCGGGAGATTCCATCGCCAGAAATAGTTCTGATAAATAGCGGCCGTTTAAGGAATCATAATCAATAGATATTAAGTCAATGGCTCTTTCGAATTCTGTCTTTGCTGACTTATAGTGTCCTTTTTCCAAAAGGCTGTAGCCAATAAGATTGTGGAACTCCACTTGCTCACGTCTGTGCTTAATTTCATAATATTTATCAAAAGGAGTTACTTGAAAGACTAACATATAGAAGATTGAACCCATGGTAGATATGACAATCGTTACAAGAAACCAATATTCCTTGATGTGATTCAAAAGTGCCGGAATAGAAAAACGTTTTATCAGATTTGACATGATTATGTTTGGATCTCAATTGTTAGAGATTCTTTGGTGAATTATAGACGTCCCCTTTTCCCTCCCGTGTTAGCCATTTGCTGAAAATCCCTGGTGAAACACCACCGTGCCCCGCTGTATTTTTTCAGCAAAGGGCAGGGCAAGAAAAACTTCCTGTGGAATACCTTCATGAATTAACTCAGGAATATTTTTAAAGCCGAACCGGTGATAATATTCTGGAGGACCGACAAGAACGCATCCGTTGCTGCCCAAGGCCTTCAGTCGGGATAACCCTTCCTGCATAAGAGCCTTGCCAATGCCCTGCCGTTGATATTCCGGCAGCACGCTGATGGGGCCGAGTCCATGCCAATTCTGGCTGCCGTCGGAAATTGTCACCGGCGAGAAGGCGATATGGCCCACAACCTGCCCGTCAAGCTCCGCCACCAGGGAAAGGGTCAGGGCATGAGCAGCACGCAACGCCGTTATGATGAATTGTTCCGTTTGGTGACTGATTGGGTGATTTTCGAAGGCGGCTATGGTGACAGTGGATATTGCTTCGATATCGGCTGGTGTTTCAGGTCTGATGATCATTTTGG